>JAPLKC010000084.1 GCA_026388255.1 Pseudomonadota bacterium
GAATCCCCTTTGCCTGATCTATGGGATTTAAGTCTTCCCGCTGGAGGTTCTCAGTGAGTTGAAGGGCTATGGTTTCACCCAATTCCTTACCTGCTTCTATCACCCGCACCGGTACAGATTCCAGTCCGAGTTGTCGGGCTGCAACAAGACGCCTCTCCCCGCAGATAAGTAGATATGTCCCGTCTTCCTGTCCGGTTACAATAAGAGGTTCCAGGACTCCTTTGTCTTTGATAGACTGCATAAGCGACTTGAATGAATCTGTTTCGACATTAATATTTGATCTAACCTGTTCCAACACCACGATGTTTGCTACGGGAATGTACAAAAACTCCGGGCTTACACTTGTTTTCTTCGTTGCCATATTGTTTCCCCCTTATTATTTCAGTGAATAGTCGTCAGTAGGCAGTGCATGGTCGTAACCTATTCACCGCTTTCATCACTGTTCACTATCTACTGACGACTATTCACTGCCTTTAATCCTCCTTGATGTCGCTATTTATTGTAGATATTTAGAAACAATGTGTCAAGACATTTACGAGCTTCTTGCAGGGAATACTGGCAACCCTGCACTCTTTGCGTCGAGTATTTCAGAACGGGATTTGTTTTATTTGGAATTGGGTAGTGCACCAATCGCGCATAAGGACTTTTGACTTTGATCGTAGGTTACGGGAACAAATGCTGGTTTCATGAACAGCACAATCGGTGCAAAAAACAAGACCTGACCCCCGAGCCTCTCTGGTGGTCGTGATGGGCCAATGGGCATATCAGCATGACGCCGGAATAGCGCGATGCATAAAAACGCCTGCTGGGCATACTGCCAAGGCATTTCCCTAACATCAGACACAGTCATCAAACGATAACGCGCCGAACCGCGAAACCAAAAAAGCTAACTAAATAATTCGCGGTTGCCGCCCCCGATCAATCAGCAAATACCTTTTTGCACATATCCTCGCACTGGGCGCGGTCATTCGGGCTAACCTGATCCGGTCGTACGCAAACATCACTGCAACCAGTTCTGGCGTTAGCAAACGCTGTTCGGCCCTCCCTCATACAGGATTGCATGAAACTGCCGCTATAATGAGCAATATCACTACCGGAGTAGGTCCTCAAAGCCGCTTGGCATTTGTTCATTATGAAATCATTTATCTCGGATGACAAGCTCCGCCCCGGCGCAAGGACAACGAAGCTGACTACTACTAATAAAATAAAAAACAGTATTTGTACTCTGTGGACTAAATAACGCATTTCTAACCTCCTGATCGATATTCTGTGCTGAATAAAAAACCGTGGAAAATCAAGAATTATAACTTTACTACTTAACTGACTATGTAAATTTAATCATATCAATTTCCTCCACTCTTCATTGAATAATATTACTTAAGAACCTTAAAACATTACAGGGGGTGCATAAAACCAGTCTGAAGAAAGCGCAACACTCATATTTACCACGAGGCCCTGGGGGTCGTACCCTTCTGCTATTCCTTAACCCGTGCGCTGTCTGCATCCTTTCTCCTCTCCCGGCATTACTTGCCGGGTGGTATCAACCGTAACAGTCGCCCCACATGACCCAACTGGTTGTCAAATACCCGCCCGGTTTCGTCAAATCGGAAAACATGGCCCCAAATGCTGAATTCACGGTTCTCCGGTTTTCCGCCAGGATACGTCCATGTGCCTGCTGCTTTTGTTCCTTTATTGTAACCCGTTGCTTGCCATTGTCCTGACGAAGAGATATACTGGACAGTGTAACGTTCTCCCCCCTTAATCGTTCCAAGAGGCCAGTTTTTTTCATTAGAATCTGTTACCGCATCCAAAATAACGCTCACTGGATTCCCTTTGGATAAGATAGATACCCAATCCAGGGACTGAGGCTTGCTGGTGTCGGCAATACGGAAGGAACCGGCGACGATTTCCTTAGAACCGGATGAGACAACCACTTTATATTCACCCGTTGGCCAGCGTTTTCCGGGCGCCAATGTGTAATTGAACTCTGCCCAATTATTATTTGGGTTCAGGTTAATCTCTTCTCCACCCATAAAAAAGGGATCTTTCTGGCTCAGAAAATACCAGGCTGATTTGATCTTTCCCTGTAATCCGGTCCTGTCCAGACGCACCCACATGTAAATGGGGTTGGTATCCGGCGAAAATGAACCGGCAACACCAACTGGTTTACCGTCACGAACACCCGTTGCAAATACAATCTCCTTAACAGCAGGCATTGTAAGCGTGGTATCCTGTCGTTTGTCAGTGCCTTCCCACCAGCGGCTTATCTTTATCTCCGATGCTTTGATCGTCCTGCTGATTCCAAAGCCGGGGATAGCATATACAACAGACCCTGCAGGTACTTCCCGCTCCGAGCCTGTTACAGATTCTTTCACCCTTGCCTTTCCTTCGAGTACCAGAAGCCCTGTTTCACCATTGTATCCCACATCCACAACCGCCTTACCTGCAAGTGTCATCTGGGCAGAGGGTGTTAAAATAAACACATACTCCGGAGAACTTGAAGCTGCAAGGATAATAGGATATTTTATGAAATCAGCCGCTGTCGAGCCGTCATTTGCATTCGAGAACGCCAGGAGGGTCTTTTTATCAGTATTTTTGATAAAATCTCCACCGCCGTTTACTTCTCCTTTAACGCTGGAATGCTCGGACGAACAGAATACTGCTTGTGGTCCTAAATATTTAAAATCATAAACATTATCTTTTATTTTCGCATATTCAGTATCTGATGATTTGCTTTTCCTGTATTTCACCTTTGTTAAGCTCTTTGGGCAAATATTCGGGTATGTCGCTTCGAGGATAAGTCTGTTCAGTTTGACAATATTTTTTGCTTCAGACTCAGATAGTTGTGAAAAACGTTTTTGACGGTAATTTTGTGTTTCATAGACAAGTTTTTCAGCTTCAAGGCTTAGCATCTTATTCTTCTCGCGCCAGATATCATAAAAATTGGGCATCTGGAGGAGCTCGTTCAGCCTTTCTATGGAATCGTCCGGCTTTTGCAATACAATTTTATATCCATCTCTTGCTATTGCCTTACTGAGGACTCCAACCACCCCGGCCTGGAATTCATCCATGGAAAAGTAGGTAGCAGCAGTGTAAGTACTTATTATTTTACCATAGTTCTCGGGAAAAAGATTCCTGACCGTATTTTCAAAACCCCTTTCCTTTTCCTTAATTTCTTCTTCCGGGGCTTCTGCGGGAAGCAAAACCGGCAAAAGCGCGGGCTTATTGGAAAAGGCAAGTTTATTACTTAACGATTCAGGGATGTTCATGCTTTTACCCTTATTATTAACTGCATAAAATTTCCCTGTATTATCTCTGACCACTAAGAATGCATCCTTGCCGATAATCTCCTGTATGGCCTTTTGGAGCGGAGGTTTAGCTTCCATCAAACGCCTGACGCTTTCAAAAATGACGCTTTCAAAAAGAAAAGGAGGCGATTCTTTCTGAACGTATGGCTCAACCTTCTGGGAGCCGCACATTGAAACAAGTTTCTCCAGCCGGGACATGTATTGCGGCCATGAGCATTTTTCATAATCCTGGAATGTGCCTTTGCTCCATACGGTAAGGCATTCGGCAGGTCCCGAATAATTTTGTGCGGCTTTAGGCAGACCCCCATCAACCGCTTTCCAGACATACTCAAGGTCTTCGGGAATGACCGCATACCATGGGCTTGTCCCGGTGTAGAACCGTCTACTCTTCTCGCCTGATTGAATCTTTTGGTAGCTTTGTCGTTCGGATTCAATTTGAGACCTCGCTTTTAAGCAATCCTTTTCTGATGGACCTGCGTATACAAAAGTGCTTAAACCAAATGTTATTATAGTAATAAAGAGAAATAATTGCATAATGCCCCCTATCTTGCAGGTAGTCAGGTTTCTTTGGCAATTGACCCTCCTCAAGTATAGCGAATTCACAGAGAATGTCAATTTGCTTTTCGAAACATTGATCTGACAAATCTATCCGGGCCAAAACCGCGCAGCGTGCATTGCAGGAATCTATTCGCGACTTTTGGTTGCCGACCAACAGGTCGATCACATTGAAGATTCATTCCCGCATTGTTTTTTCACTGAATAAGGCTTATGATTTTGAGTAGAAGACCCGGTAGGACCCGAATTAATGCTACAGCTCGGAACGGGATCAAAGAAGGCCAGAGCTATAAAGAGTCAGGATTATGGCTGCGGAAGAGACCGATTTTCAGAGACAAGGAGGATAACGATGGCAGAAATCAGAACAATTCGGAAGGTGATAAAGAGCAAACCTACTATCGAGGGGGCGGGCGTTCATCTGAAACGGGCCTTTGGTGCGAGCGAAGTCCCCGAATTCGATCCGTTTCTGCTGCTCGACGATTTTCGTTCGGATGACCCGCGGTTTTACTCGAAAGGTTTTCCCTGGCACCCGCATCGTGGAATCGAAACGATTACCTACGTTCTCCGTGGCAATGTCGAGCACGGGGATAGTATGGGAAATGTGGGTGTAATAGCCGATGGCGATGTTCAGTGGATGACGGCGGGCAGCGGTATTATCCACCAGGAGATGCCTAAGGGGGATGAATCGGGACGGATGGGCGGTTTTCAGCTCTGGGCAAACCTTCCGGCATCCCACAAGATGATGGAACCCCGTTATCGTGGGCTGACGAAGGATCAGATACCGGAAATTTCTATTGGGAATGGAGTTAAAATCCGGATTATTTGCGGCGAAATAGATGGTACAAAGGGCCCTGTCACCGATATAGTCATTGACCCGGAATACCTCGACGTGACCATCCCGAGCCATTCAGCTTTCACCCGCCAAACCAAGCCGGGCCACACAGTCCTCGCTTACGTAATAGGAGGAGAAGGCTATTTCGATATGGAAAGAACATTTTCAATCGGCAACAACAATCTTGTGGTCTTCAACGATGGTGAGCAGGTGGTGGCTTTCACGGATGTGGAAAATATACGCTTCCTGCTTATCTCGGGAAAACCGATAGGTGAGCCGGTGGCCTGGTATGGGCCAATAGTGATGAACACCCAGGAGGAATTACAGATCGCCTTCGAAGAATATCGCGCGGGCACCTTCATCAAGCACGGCAAAAAGGAGTAAAATATCTCCTTTAAAATCAGTATATTTTATGTTAATGTGTTTGTCTGTGCGAGTTTACTATGGTCGGTATTGATATTATTGAAATTATAAGGATGCAGAATATGATTGACAGGTACGGTGACAGATTCCTCAACAAGGTCTTCACCGATAACGAAATTCAATACGTCAGCAACATGCGCAGAATCTCCGAATCCCTTGCCGGACGGTTTGCTGCCAAAGAGGCATTCATAAAAGCCCTCGGCAGAAAGGTGCCCTGGAAACTTATCAACGTATTGCAGTCCGGGGGGAAACCGTATATCGAATATCTCGGGGAACGCTATGACGGGGTAAGCATCTCACACGAGAGAGCATACGCAGTATCAGTAGTAGTAATTTAGTAGGGGAGTACAGATATGAAAGTGCTGACGCCTGAACGGATGGCAAAATACGATGAGTACGCGATAAAAACGTGGGGCATACCCTCGGCTGTGCTCATGGAAAACGCTGGTCGAAATATGTACAGGCTCATTAAAGAACGATATCTTGAGGGCAAACACCGCATTGTAATCTTTTGCGGAAGAGGGAACAACGGCGGTGACGGATTTGTAATCGGCCGGTATGCCCTTGAGGCCGGTTACCGTGTCAGGGTTTTTCTTTTGTGTAAAAAACAGGATCTGAAAGGTGATGCAGCTTTGAATATGGGGTTATATGCGTCTATGGGCGGAGATATCGTCGAGGTGGACGACTCATTCGACATGCTACGGAGAGGCATACAACATGCCGACATTATCATAGATGCAATTTTTGGGACAGGACTTTCAAAACCAGTAGAAGGCATAGAAAAGGCAGTTATAGAGCAGATTAATGAGTCAGGTAAACCTGTTATAGCCGTTGATATCCCATCAGGCATTGACGGAAAAACCGGCATCCCCCTTGGATGCGCCGTCAAGGCAATCCATACATTTACCTTTGCTTATCCGAAAATCGGACAGATCCTCTGCCCCGGTGCATACCATACAGATAAATTGACGGTTATAGACATATCCATACCATCCTTTGTCGAAGATAAAATAGGGTTTGACGGACATGTTGTTGACGGCACTATGTTGAGAGGTGCTCTGAGGGAAAGAACTCCCTGGTCGCATAAAGGGACATACGGCCATGTGGCAATAATAGCCGGCTCTCCCGGAAAGACCGGCGCAGCTTATTTGGCTTCACTGGCTGCCTTAAAAATAGGTGCAGGTCTTGTAACGCTTGTTATCCCTGAAAGCTTGAACAACATCATGGAAGCAAAGCTGACGGAGGTAATGACATATCCTGTGGCAGATAATGGTAAAGGGTATTTTACACTTTCTTCTTACGACAGTGTAAAGGCATTTGTGGAAGATAAGGATGTGATAATCGTAGGCCCCGGTCTTTCGCAGAACCAGGCGACAATGGAATTTGTAAGAAAACTCTATATGGATATAGATAAGCCCTTTGTCATTGATGCCGACGGCATCAATGCCTTTCAGGGGTACTTTGATATGATAAAGAAGGCAAAAAGGAATGCTGTTTTTACCCCGCATCCGGGCGAACTTGCACGCCTCACCGGGCTTTCAACAAAGGAGATAAATGAGGACCGGATTGGTGTCGGCAGGAAATTCGTTGAAGAGACCGGGGTCAACCTTGTGTTAAAAGGCGCCCGGACTGTTGTTTTCAACCCACAGGGGGATTTTTTTATAAACCCCACAGGCAATCCGGCCCTGGCAAAAGGCGGAAGCGGCGACATACTGACAGGTTTTATAGGAGGATGCGCTTCCCAGGGCAGTTCCCTCATTGAAGCTTCTTTGGCAGGTGTATACCTCCACGGTTATATAGCGGATGACTGGGTTGAAGCCAAAACGGATATGGACCTCCTTGCCGGCGACCTCCTTTCTGGTCTGAGTAAGGCCATACGGGATATACGTGATGGAAGAGAAAGAGTTTATATCGAAAAGTCCCTCTGATACATGGGATATAGGTGAGCAACTCGGTAAAAATGCAAAACGAGGCGATTTGTATACCCTCTATGGTGAGCTTGGCGCAGGGAAGACCCAGCTTGTGAAAGGAATGGCAAGGGGCATCGGGGTAAAAGACTGGCAGTATGTAGTAAGCCCCTCTTTTACCATTATGAATATTTATGAAGGAGACCTCATCCTTTGCCATGTAGATCTTTACAGGATTGACGGGGGCGAGGTTGAGAGCTTTGCGCTTGAAGAGTTTCTTGATAACGGTATAGTTGTGGTAGAATGGGCACAAAGGGCAACATGGCAGGATGGAGTGATCAGGATAAAGATTGAAGCAGTAAGCGAGGAAGAAAGAAAAATTGTGGTAAACAGACCATGAAGGCTTTTGTGTAGTTTGTAATGTGCAGTTTTAGATTATTTCTACTTTGCAGGGATTGAACCGCAGTTGCTTAAATCTTCAATCATGATTTAACCTCTACGGAAAGCGGGACGATCTGCAATTACAAAGGATGGAGGTATAAGATGCTTGTCGTACAGAAGTATGGAGGGACATCGGTCGCAGACCTTGAAAGAATAAGCAATGTAGCCAAACGTGTTATCGAGTATCGGGAAAAAAATAATGATGTAATTGTTGTTGTTTCCGCTATGTCAGGCGAGACAGACAAATTGCTCAACCTTGCGCATAGTATCAGCAAAACCCCTGATGAAAGGGAGGTTGATGTACTGATTTCAACAGGCGAACAGGTAGTCTCTGCGCTTCTTGCCATTACATTGAAAACAATGTTATGTGAAGCTGTTTCAATACTTGGTCACCAGGTAAAAATCCTAACAGACTCAAGTCATACCAGGGCAAGGATAATGAATATTGAAAAGCATCAAATTATGTCTGAGATCAGTAAAGGAAAGGTTGTTGTTGTTCCGGGATTCCAGGGGGTAGATGAATTGGGGAACATAACAACGCTCGGCAGGGGAGGCTCGGATACATCGGCAGTGGCGTTGGCTGCGGCGTTGAATGCCGACCTTTGCGAAATATACACGGATGTTGACGGTGTGTACACGGCAGACCCGAATATATGTGATCGCGCAAGAAGGCTTGACAGAATATCCTATGAAGAAATGCTTGAAATGGCAAGCCTTGGGGCTAAAGTCCTGCAGATAAGATCTGTCGAATTTGCTATGAGATACAACGTGCCAATTCTTGTAAAGTCTTCCTTCACGGACGGCGAGGGAACATTAGTATGTAAGGAGGTATCGGATATGGAAAAAATGGAAGTTACAGGCGTTACGCATAACAAGAACGAAGCCAAGATAACTGTAAGCAAGGTACCGGATATGCCGGGAGTGGCATCAAAGGTATTCACCGCCCTCTCTGATGCAGGCGTTGTTGTCGACGTAATAGTCCAGAACGTGAGCAGGGATAATATTACAGACATAACATTTACAGTTGGCAAGGCCGATGGAAGAAAGGCCTTTAAGCTTATGGAAGAGACAGCAAAAAAGATCGGCGCCGAAAAGGTATCGCTTGACGAAGATATAGCGAAAGTGTCTATTGTCGGACTTGGCATGAGATCACATGCAGGCGTTGCATCGAAGATGTTCTCTGTCCTTGCAAAAGAGGGAATAAACATTGAGGCAATAACTACATCTGAGATCAAAATCTCCTGCGTAGTAGAAGGGAAATATGGAGAACTCGCTGTTCGCGCTCTTCATAAAGCATTCGGGCTTGATTCTGAACTGGTGGAGGAAGGGGCTTGAAGGTTGAGTTCTACGATACCACATTACGCGATGGGGCACAGTCGGAAGATATAGCGTTCTCCCTGAATGACAAGCTCAGGATTTCCGAGAAGCTTGACGAATTCGGGATGCATTATATTGAAGGGGGATGGCCGGGCTCAAATCCGAAAGACCTGCAGTATTTTAAAGAGGTTAAGAAGCTTTCTCTTAAGAATTCTAAGATTGTTGCCTTCAGCAGCACGATAAAGCTCCATACAGATCCTGACAAAGATGATATCGCAAATGCCATTCTTGATGCGGATACAGGATATGTAACAATTGTCGGCAAAAGCTGGGACCTTCACGTAAAGGACGCGCTAAAAGTTACCCTTGATACAAACCTGAAGATGATTGATAAAACGATAGCGTACTTGAAAGGGCATGGTAAAACAGTTTTTTTTGATGCGGAGCATTTTTTTGACGGTTACAAAAAAAACGATGTATATGCAAAAAAGGTCATTAAAACTGCGGAAGATGCCGGCGCGGATGTAATAGTCCTGTGTGATACAAACGGCGGGAGTATGCCCTATGAGATTTACGACACAGTTCTGGAAGTGCGGAAGTCAACGGGTATACAGCTCGGCATTCATACCCATAATGACACCGAAATGGCTGTTGCAAATACATTGATGGCAGTTCAGGCAGGATGTACACATATCCAGGGTACAATCAACGGTTATGGAGAACGTTGCGGGAATGCGAACCTCTGTTCTATTATCCCCAATGTTATCCTGAAGATGGGGCATGTGGGGATTGAAAAGGAAAAAATTGCACATTTAAGGGATTTGAGCCTCTATGTTGATGAAATGGCAAATTTTAAACCCGATAAGCACAAACCCTATGTGGGTGATAGCGCCTTTGCCCATAAAGGCGGTATTCATGTCAGCGCAATAAGGAAAAATGCCGAGACCTATGAACATATAAAACCTGAGTTGGTAGGCAATATCCAGAGGGTCCTTATATCCGACCTCTCCGGAGAAAGCAGCATCCTGTATAAGGCGAAAGAATTCAACATCGACATAGAACAGGACAGGAGACTTGTTAAAGATGTGGTAAAAAAGGTAAAAGATCTTGAAATGTACGGGTACAAATTTGAAGGAGCGGAAGGTTCGCTTGAACTCCTTATGAAAAAGGCCCTTGGTATTCATAAGAAGTTCTTTGAACTTATCAGCTTTAAGGTAATAGTTGACAAGAAAGAAAAGGGGCACCCGGTTTCTGAGGCGACTATAATGTTAAAGGTCGGCGACAGGATAGAACATACGGCAGCGCTCGGTAAGGGCCCTGTAAATGCCCTTGATGCTGCCTTGAGGAAGGCATTGTATAAGTCTTATCCCGGACTGAAACAAATGGAACTTGTAGACTATAAGGTACGGGTATTAACAACAAAAAATGGAACCGGGGCAGTGACAAGGGTGCTCATAGAAAGCAGCGACGGGAAACGCACCTGGGGCACCGTGGGCGTATCGGAGAACATTATTGAAGCAAGCTGGCAAGCCCTCGAGGACAGCATCGATTATAAACTGCTCATAGATGCCCACGAGTAGGTTCGAGGCACCAGGTTTCCGGGGGATGTAGGATGTACAGTCGCCATGCTCCTTCGGACGTAGGACGTGAATGCTTTTACGTCCGAGCGCAAGCGGACGTCCCAGCGAACGTAAGTGAGTGGACACGCCACGTTCATACGGGAAGTAAGGAGGGGGCGACGTGAGCCCCGGTAATAGTAAGGAGAAAGATTAAATGAAGAGGCTTCTTGATATCCATGATGCCACAAAGGAACTTAATATACTCCGTGCCCTTGAGAACTACAAAAGCCCCTTTGAGATAGTGGGAACATACAGGCTTATTGATGATGGCATCAGGCCTGAAGCAACGGTTATTATAAAAGCAGACAACAAGCAGATGCATGAAGCTTCAACCGGAGTGGGGCCTGTCGATGCGCTTGCGAAAGTGTTAAAAATATCGTTGTCATCTATCTTCCCAACAATCCAGGGTATTAAACTTGTAGATTTTTCTTCAAGAATACACGACTCAAGGTCCGGGACCTCAGCAAAGGTTGAGGTTTCCATCATCTTTACCGATGGCAAAGACATATGGAGCGTCACAGCAGTTTCTGATAATATCAACATGGCATCTTTTATGGCCCTCATAGACGGGTTCGAATACGCGATCCTTTCGAAAAGCAGTAATGGATAAAACCGGTTTTACTTTATAAGCTAATGGTTTAAGCATCACTAAAAGAAACATTGCCTTGACGATCCGTTATACAAGAGTTATATTACTACACAGTTTAAAAGCATTTTTTTGGGAGTTTGGGAGGTAAATAATAATGCCGATATATGAATATGAATGCACAGGCTGTGGTAAAAGGTTCGAAATATTCCAGAAGATCAGCGATAAACCATTAACAAAGTGTAATTTTTGCAAAGGTCCGCTTAGTAAACTGATTTCAAGCTGCTCTTTCCACCTCAAAGGTACAGGCTGGTATGCAACTGACTACAAGAAGCCCATCGATTCGGCTGGAAAAAAAGCAAGCTCTGGAAATGGCGAGGACCATGCTGATACAACAGAAACAACTGAAACGGCTTCAACTGAAACAACGACTGAAACAAAATCTGAAACAAAAACCGAAACAAAAACCGAAAGCACAAGCGCATAATATTGACGGAGGAAGATAATGAATGTAGGAGATAAGGTGAAATTTACTTTTGCAAAGAAAGAGATGGCGGGGCAGGTAGAAAGGATATTTTCAAAATCTGTCTATATAAAGGCCGACTTCCCAAAAGACAAAGGGAAGACTGTCAAAAGAAAAATAAAGGACATAAAATCATAATCAATTCACAGTGAACCGTGAATCTTTGAGCTTCAGCTTGATGGTTTTTAGTAAATGTACCTATAAGATCTCTCTGGAGCGCAGCTCTCTTTGAATACTGATTATTTTCTTTCCCAATATATTTTTGAGTTGCATGCTTGTATTTATAAACTCTAATGCAACAAATTCCAGACTTTTGACCATCTTTCCTTCTTTAGGATCCCAGGTCCTGACGACAACAGCGTTTAGATCGAAAACAGCGCCGTCAATAGAAAGCTTTATATCTAATATTCTCCCGGGCTCAAGTTTTAGCTCCCTGTGATGACTGATTTTTGCGCCTCCAATAGAGATATCGAGTATATTGACAGGTTTTCTGTAAATAGATAAATCAAGACCGCTGTTGCTTGGAGGTTCAGCCCTGAAAAAGAAGCGTAAATTATACTGTACGGGATTTGTTTTGCTCAAAAGAATAACAGCCTGTGTAATATTATCGGCCGACAACTCGTAATTATTGACCAGGTCAACGATACTTGCTTCAAAACCATAACGCACATCTTCTTTATTTTCTTTAGTAAGGTAAGTAAGAATAATGGCTTTATTGATCCTGCTTTTTAAAATAGGCGGTTCGGTCTGTGCTATTAACAGTTTCTTTTCAATAACATCGAAAATTATCGAATTTCTCACATCATTGGTTTCTTTGATATGATTTATATCTACTACAATCTTGAGTCGCAGTCCTGGTCTTATTATGTCCATTATTTTTTGTTAAATTATGTTAAGTTAATTTGTTTATAATTACATTTTTTATAGCACGGAAACAATAGAAAAATATTTAGCATATTCCTTTAATTTTAAATGCACTTGCGAAGAGGGGCGTATATCCGTAGTAAAGATCTGAACATTTTCGGGATGGATATTTCACTTAAAAGAATATCCTTAATCCTTAATCCTTTTTCTTTGCTATGCCCTTTAATATCTTTGCAGTTCCCATCATGACAAGGGGCTTGTGGGATGGGTCCAACCATTCGAGAATAGTCACAATATCCTCTTCTGACATTGCAATACATCCTGCCGTAGATTTTTCTTTCCCTCTCCAGACATGAAAGAAAATAGCGCTTCCAAGGCCTCTGTCAACAGGATTTGTATTATACCCGATTACAATGCCGTATTTGTACATGTTATCATTTCGTCTCATATCTTCAAAGGAGGATGCCTTTGTCTCCCCCCTTTTTAACAATTGGTTATAGTCAACTGAATCAGCATCGTCTACCCAGACATCGTCTTCAGTTGTCTGAAAATAATTCATTTTTGTATGCATTCCCTGGGGATAGCCAAAGGCAAATTTCAGAGGGTAAACACCGGAGGGCGTTCTGCCATCCCCTTCCCTCTTTTTATCCGGCAATGCAAAACCGTTCCTTCCCATTGATGCATCAATGGGCTTAAGCATCAAATCCCAATGGCCATTATGCCTTTCTAAGGGGTATATTTTAGCTGAAAACCCGGGATTGCCGCCTATAACCAAGAGTACCTGATTCGACTCTCCTGCATTTTTTTCAACAAAACTCTTCATCCAGGGCAAAACGGTCGCCCCGATGGTTTTCTCATGGGCAGCAGCAATTGTGGCGAACCCGGACATGAATAATGCATAGAAAATAATTGTTAAGAGAACAAGTGAAAGGTTCACGTTTCAAGGGAAGATGACACCGGCACGATATTCCAAATATGTTCTGCGTATTCACGTATAGCCCTGTCGCTTGAGAATTTACCTGAACGTGCAACATTCAGAATAGACATTCTTGTCCATAGCGCTTCATCCTGGTAGGCTTTACTCACCTCTTCCTGACATTGGATATATGATGCGTAATCGGCCAGAACAAAATACGTGTCATGCTCTAAAAGCGGATTAATAACAGGGTGAAACAATTGAGGCATGTCAGGCGAAAAATACCCCCCTTGAATCTGATTTATAGCCTGTTTAAGTTCTCGATTTTCTTCATAGTATTGACGTGGATTATAGGCGGCACGGAGTGCTAAAAGCTCTTCTGTATCATACCCGAAGAGAAAGAAATTATCCTCTCCTACCTCTTCCCTGATCTCTACATTGGCTCCGTCAAGGGTTCCGATGGTCAGGGCGCCGTTTAAGGTAAATTTCATATTGCCTGTTCCCGATGCCTCGTATCCTGCAGTAGATATCTGTTCGGATAGCTCTGCCGCAGGCATGATACGCTGGGCAAGACTCACATCGTAATTAGGGACAAAAATAACGCGCAATTTCTTGCTTACCGCCGGATCGGCTTCACATGCAGCGCTTATGTTATGGATAAGTTTAATAATCAGCTTGCAGATGAAATATCCCGGTGCAGCCTTGCCGGCAAAAAGCACTGTCCTGGGCGGAAACGCGCCGTCTATTTTCCCTTCCCGGATCCTGTTAAAAAGTGTGATAACATGCAATATGTTTAAAAGCTGCCTTTTATATTCATGGAATCGTTTTATCTGGCAGTCAAGAAAATAATCTGAAGGGAGAGACAGCCAGAATGCCTTGTAAAGATAATCGGAAAAAGCTTCTTTGTTCAATTTTTTTATCCTGCGAAATTCCGCGCAAAAAGTTTTATCATCAACAAGGGGCTCCAGTTTTTTTAACTCTTCGAGGTTTTTTAACCACCCATCCCCTATTGCTTCGGTAATCAGACCTGAGAGTAGCGGATTAGACTCAAAGAGCCAGCGTCTCTGAGTAATACCGTTAGTTACATTCCTGAACTTCTCAGGCATCATTTCAAAAAATGATTTCAATAAATCATGTTTCAAAATTTCTGTATGGAGGGCTGACACACCATTGACGGCATGGCTACCTGCAATCGCAAGACGAGCCATGTGTATAACCCGCTCACCGTTACCTGTAATAATGCTCATCCGGCCCTTTCGCTCAGGCTCATCAGGAAACCGCTCTGACACCTGAACAAGAAACCTTCTGTTTATCTCTTCTATGATCTGAAAGTGGCGGGGGAGAAGATTGGAAAAAAGCCCCTCTGACCAGGTTTCAAGTGCCTCCGGTAAGACTGTATGGTTGGTATAGCCAAAGGTATTTTTAGTTATGTCCCATGCTTCATCCCAGACAATCCGGTTTTCATCAACAAGGATTCTCATGAGTTCGGCTATTGCAATGGACGGATGGGTATCGTTGAGCTGGATAGCAACTTGATCGGGAAACTCTTTATAATCCTGGTGGAACTTCTTATACCTCCTTATAATGTCGTTAAGGGTGGCGCACACAAAGAAATATTGCTGTTTCAGCCGCAGCTCTTTGCCTGCTTCATACTGGTCACTCGGATAGAGCACTTTGGATATGCTTTCGCTATGGCTTTTGTCCTCAACAGCTCCAATGTAATCGCCACTGTTGAAATATTCGAGGTTAAAATCCCTGCTGGACTTTGCCGACCATAGACGCAATGTATTTACCGTTTCATTCCTAAACCCCGGGACAGGATAATCGTAGGCCATGGCCATAACTTCTTCCCCACCCACCCATTTCATACTGAACTTACCATTTGAGCTGGTGATGGTCTCAACTTCACCGTAAAAACGAACCGGGAAGAGAAGCTCCGGCCTCGGCAGTTCCCAGGGATTGCCGTATCTCAGCCAGTTATCCGGCGCTTCAACCTGAAAACCATCTTTGATCCTTTGAAAAAAAATGCCGTATTCATAGCGAATACCATAGCCATATGCCGGATACTGAAGCGTGGCAAGGGAATCCAGATAACATGCAGCAAGCCTTCCCAGACCGCCATTGCCCAGTCCTGCATCCCACTCATGATCAAGGGCGTCTTCATAGGCAATTCCCAGGATATCTACAGCCTTTGAATATTCGTCGGATAAGCCACGATTTAGAATATAATTCCGCAGCAATCTACCCAGAAGAAACTCAAGGGACATGTAATACACTCTCTTTGCATCTACATCGTAGTATTTTTGCTGGGTCTTAATCCACCGCTCTACCAGCAGGTCCCTTACAGAAAAAACAAGGGAGTTGAATTTATCCCGTGAAGTGGCAGAGTACATGTCCTTTGCAAGACCATAGGTAAGATTGTCCAAGAGTGACTGACGCAATACATCAGTGTCTTCTTTCAATTAAAACCCCCTTATTTATCGTTTTTACACCATAGCACGGGCAAGCCCCGGTAACAGATTATAATACCATGTTAACAACATTGGTACAAAAAAAACCGATGGTCTCCTTGTGGCTGTTCATGTCTGTAATTTGATAACCAGGTCAAAACCTCATACTTTTTTTAAGTGCACCTGATATCTTCTATAAGATCCTGGAGTTTCGCACCATGCGGATCATTCATGGAGAGCCCTTGAAGCTCTCCCATTCACCCCTCTCTCTCAATACTTCCCGATACACCTCCAGGGCATCATTTACTTTTGGCATCCCTCCGTAGGTGGCAAGCTGGAATATGGCTTCCGCAAGCTTTTTGGGGTCACAACCCACATTCAGAGCGCCATTCAAATGGAGCTTCAATTCCTTTGTTGCTCCCAGGGCGGCAAGCATGGCACATGCAACCAACTGTCTTTCAGGCAGCGTCAGTACGGTCCTTGAATAAAGGTTGCCGGTAATAAACATGGAAAGGTCATTGGCAAGGTCTCTGTCAAATTCTTTCCACATTAGATATGGCGGGTCCATTTTTATGCCTTTACCGAAAAGCTTTTTTGCAGTTTCCTGTGTCCTTTTTCTTATTTCGTCATCCACGGTTCATATCCTCCTATCCTTCTTTTACGTTTCCTCTGTATTGTATAACCATCATGGTTATGTCATCTGATTGCGGCGTGTCTTGAGCAAAAAGCTCGATTTCGCCCATAATGCCGTCAATGATCTCCTTGATGGATTTTTCCTTTAGTCTTATTATTCCCTGTTCAAGCCGTTTATCCGAGAAAAGCTCGTTGTTCTTATTCATCGCCTCATTAACACCATCTGTAAAGAGATATATACTGTCGCCCGGCTCCAGAGTAAGCTTATCTACCGTGTACTTCGCATCATCTATGACGCCTACAACAATCCCCCCCGTGCTTTTGAGTACGCTTACCTCGCCTGTCTTCCTGATAATCAGCGGAGGATTGTGCCCTCCGTTTGTGTATTCCATTTCCCCTGTGCGGACATCCAGGATAGCGCAAAAAACAGTTACGAACATATTATTGTCATTGCCAACGCACAGCTCTTCGTTTACCCTCGAGACAATCCTGTCCGGGGTGAGGCCAACCGCAGCCTTTGCCTTGATGAGCGTTTTTGTCACTGCCATGAAAAGAGAAGCAGGGATGCCCTTTCCTGAAACATCTGCCATAACAAAGCACAGGTGGTCATGATCTATCTGAAAGAAATCGTAAAAGTCTCCGCCTACTTCCTTTGCAGGCTGTATCATTGCGTAGATATCAAATTCCCTCCTGTCCGGAAATGGAGGGAACATCTTTGGAAGAATGCTCATCTGTATATCGTGGGCAACCTTTAATTCGCTCTCCATCCTCTCCTTTAAAGCAGTGGTTTCTGTAAGTTGCTCTATATAAGCCTTAAGGGACGCCTTCATATACCCGAAGGCTTCCGTGAGCTTTCCGACTTCGTCGCCTGATGTTACAACCGGCATTTCTATGTCAAGATTCCCTGCGCCTATACCTTGTGTTGCCTGCGCCATTGCCCGTAAAGGTCCTGTTATCGACCGGGCAATATATACTACCGCCATAGCAAGAAGAAATATGCCGGTAATTCCAAGAAAAATAACCATCTTATTGAGCTTGACAATATCCTCCATCAATTCATCCTGCGGAAAAAGGATTGCAAGAGACCAGCCGTTCGATTTGATCGGGACATGCGTCATCCAGCATTTTTTACCGGTAAGAATACTATCGGCCATGAACGGGGTAAGGCTCGATTCGCCCTTTATCATCTTCCGCCCGATTTCCCTTAAGCTTTTCTTATTACGCGCCTCGGCAATCGAAAAGATGGTTTCATTCATTATCACATCTTTCATCGGATGGGTAACGTACGTACCGTTTTTAGAGATCAAAAAACCGTATCCGGTCTTAAGAATTTTTATGGAAGAAACAATTTCTCTCAAGCTTTCAACAGATATGTCAATAACAATAACACCGGCAAGCAGTCTTCTGTCGCCGGTTTTTTTATAGAAAGGGACTCCGTAAGAGCACATCAGGATACCCCTGCTCTCATCAAAATAGGGCTCTGTCCATTCAGGGTGTTGTAGTTCTTTCGGTATCTGGTACCAGTCCAAAAGAAAATAATTATATTTCTTATCCAGATGCTTAAAACTGATCCCGCCTTCTTCCTTAAAAAAACATGGCGCAAAAAATTCAACATCTTTTTTAAAAACGTAAGGTTCAAAGGCTATTGCAGCCCCGTATATCTCAGGGTTTTTTTTCACAACCGTATAAAGAAGCCGGTAAAGTTCCGTTTCATTGTATGAACTGTTTTCAAGAAAATAGGATATATTTTCCGGAATTTTCTGGGCAGCGGCAAGGGCAGCCTCAATCTTGTTTGTTGATGCGAGGATAAGGTTTTTTGAGTTTTCCCCGATCCCTCTTTCAATTGTCTGTCGGGAAACATAATAATTATAGCCGAAAATCAGCGTAAAGATACATGTGCTGCTCAGCGTAAAAAGAAGGACAAGCTTGAATGCAATACCTTTATTTCTTAACATGGCCTGTAAAATTTACATAGAAAGTATTAAAAACGGGCATTTTCCCTATGATACCGTTTTCTTTAAGGACATTGCATACCCTTATAAAATCCGATTCTGTCAATGTACCCATGGGGGGTGACTTGTCGTTTTCAGGCAACACAAGGTCTTTCATTCTGTCGAGCATCCATTTCTGATGAACCCTGTTTGCCGGGATGTTTGCTCCGGACATATATTTAAGTGCAATATCCAATGCCTCATCCGGATGCGCAAAAGCATAGAGCCAGCCTTCTATAGAGGCATTTACAAAGGCACGAACAAGCTCCGGGTCTTTCTTTAATGTACTTTCAAGCGTATAAATGCCGTCTTCAGGAAAATTCAACCCGTGTTCATAAAAAAAGAAGGTTGTCAACTCGTCGGGGTTTAGTCCGGCGTTGAGGATTGTATGATATTCGTTATACCACATAGCAGATGCTACATCTACGCCATCCCTGAGAAAGAGGTTTATAGAATATGACTGGGGTACAATGATTGCTTTCAAATTGTACTTTTTTAAAAAAGCCAAAGGTTGCAACTGAAAATCAGCGCTCCAGATTCCCACTTTCCTGCCGTTTATATCCTCCGGTCTGTAAATACCACTTGCCTTCTTTGCAATAAGCATGAGTGCTGAGCGCTGGATGATTTGTCCGACATTGACAAGCTTTATCCCCTGCGAGCTTTTCTGAATAGCGGCAGATAGCCATGCGGTGGCAAAATCCGCCTCACCCTTATCCAGCAAATCCAAAGAAGGTCTGTTTGGCCCTCCGGGCAGTATGTTGAGGATAATCCCCTGCTTCTTATAAAAACCTTTTTCAAATGCAACAAAATATCCTGCAAATTGTGCTTGAGGGCTCCATTGCGGTATAAAAGTGGCCCTTTTCAGATTTTCCTGTCCATGAACCGTATCAGGCACCCAGAAAAAAAGGAGGGTACAGGACAACAGGCAACATATAAAAATATCTTTAGCCATTGTTGAAATATACATATTATGCCGATAAAAATAAAGGGATTATTGTATACCATTGGCACTCAGCGCCTTGAAAAATACTAAAATCCAAAAAAAGCACTAAAGCGAATTCGATCTTTGCCGATAACATGGGTAACATCATAAGGGAGATACTAAAAAAGAATGTTTCTTTGTATAATCTTAAGCTTTTCTCTATTAATAATAAGTAAAACAACATTTTTTAATACTATTAATTCCGATCATATCTTTACAAATGGAGGAAATAAATGAAGCTCTTTACGGACGTTAAAATTGGTAAAAGACTGGCAATAGGGTTCGGCATTACCCTCGGCCTGATGGTGATCAATGTAGTCACAGGCATTATTTCAATCAACGGGATTAACAGTGATCTTGATCGGATGGTTGTAGTCAATACAGCCAAGATAAAGCACGCAAATGATATCAGAACCGCCTTTGCCGACATAACATACCTCGTTGGGCAAATCGTAACTACTCAGGAAAGTAGTGTCAGGGAAGAGGCAAAAAAACAGATTGACGAGAAAAGGGTAAACTATAAAAAGGCTATGGAAGGGCTTGAAAAACTGGAGATAAATGAGGAAGGTAAAACGCTTATTGCTAAGCTCAAGGAAGATGTTATGCAAGGCAGAGATGCAAATACCAGTACCATTGAGCTTAGCATGGCAGGGAATACAAAAGAAGCGGCTGAAAAATATGGAACGTTGATAGGGTTTGTTCAAAAATATATTAAAGCCGCTGAAGCGGTTTTAAAATATAACGAAGGCAGACTCCAGTACAGATATGAAAAGGCACAGAAAGATGCTTCCACAACACGTCTTATCTTTATACTTCTCGGCATCGTAAATATCGGTATCGGCATGTTTTTCTCCCGTGCGATCACACGTAGTATTGCCATACCCATCATACGTTCTTCAAGCCATATAGATTTAATGGCAAAGGGTGACTTTTCAATACCTGTTTCCGTGCATGCAACCAACAGAAAAGATGAAATGGGTATTTTTGCAAAGTCAATGGATACAATGAATAAGAACCTCGGACAAACGATTAAGGATATGATGACATCGGCAGCAAGTGTGGCATCTGCAAGCACACAATTGAACGCATCTGCCGAAAAGCTGTCAAAAGGGGCAATGGAACAGGTGGAGATGGCTACCCAGATTGCAACCGCCTCCACTCAAATGAACCAGTCTTCGGAGGATATTGCCAGAAACTCAAATAGGATAGCGGAATCTGCAAGCGAGACCGTTAATATTTCAAAACAGGGACAGATAGTTGTAGACAAGGCAATCCGGGAAGTAAACATAATCGCAGAAACCGTAGAGGCAGCATCAGGATTTGTAAAAGAACTGGGAAACCAATCACTGAGAATCGGGGACATAATAACGGTTATTGAAGAGATTGCAGACCAGACAAATCTTCTTGCCCTCAATGCGGCAATCGAAGCAGCCCGTGCCGGGGAACAGGGGAGAGGTTTTGCAGTAGTTGCCGATGAAGTAAAAAAGCTTGCAGAAAGAACATCTGCCTCCACTACTGAAATAGCCGGCATGATAAGAACAATAAGGGGAGGCGTGGAAAGAACTGTTGAAACAATGGAGAAAGCAAAAAATAATGTTGTCACAGGAGTACAGTACTCTTCACAGGCTCAGACAGCGCTGCAGGACATTACAACAAGCATTGACGGCCTTTATGGCGGTATTCATGAAATAGCAAGCGCCATTGAAGAGATGAGTGCTACTACAGATGAAATTACTCAGGATATGAATCAGATTTCAAGTGTCACAAAGGAAACCTTCTCTTCATCAGAGGAGATATCCGAAGCTGCCAGAGGACTGTCCAAACTCGCAAGAAGCCTTGAAAGTGAAGTCCGTAGCTTTAAAGTTCAGTAAGGGATTCACAATAATAACAGCCATATATGCAAAACAACCCCATCCAGTTAATGGGGTTGTTTTGCTGTTAACTAATCATCGCTTTTAAAATTCCTTGTCCCATTTATTATTTGTTGTTATCTTAACCTGAACATTTTTCTAAAAGGGAGTTTAAACCATAAACAGGTATTCATAACCTTGTATCCTTCCCGGGAATTTTCTTTTTTAATGGAACTGTTTACTATGTAGGGATCATGGAAAAGGTGATAGGCATATTCATCCGGATGTTTACAAAGGTCATGGGTATCAGCGGCACAGAGTCACTGTGCGCATCAACCTAGATATTCCCCGGTACAAAATCCAACCTCATAGTACGTCCTTATCTCAGAGAGATGGTACAATCGGAATTAATGGTCGTCATGACAACGGGCACAGTCCAGTTGTTTCCGCATTGTTTCCCATCCGCAAAAATAGTATATTGACTACAAAGCAAAATAAATTGAAATAACTGACATAATAAACATATCACAGGAAATTTATGAAATTCGAATTAAAACATATAGGCGATTGGTCATATTACTACATACCCAAGCTCGAAGAAACAGGCATAGCCCACGGTTTCTTTACAAAAGATTCACCATCGCATATGCTGGAAGGACAGAAAAAAGAAGAGTTTCTCCATGCTTTTTTCCTTAAGGATGCAATCGTTATGAATCAGGAGCACGGCGATATGGTCCATATCGTAAGAAACGGTGACAAGCCGGCATCAGGAGACGGCATCATCCTTATAGAAAAAGGCATGGCAGGCATCATCAAAACGGCCGATTGCCTTCCTGTTATTATCGCAGAGTCCGGTTATCCCATGGTATCCATAATCCATGCAGGGTGGCGCGGCACTGTAAAGAAAATTGTACAAAAGGCTGTCCATGCAATGACAGAACTCGGCGCAGAAAAAAAACATATGACAGCGCTTCTGGGACCGTCCATAAGTTCATGCTGTTATGAAGTCGGACAGGATGTTTACACGGCTTTTCAAAACAAAGGTTTTTCAGGAGGTATCTTTCGTAAACCGGGGGAGTCGCTTTTTCTTAATATCAGGCAGGCAAACAGGGAAATATTAGAGAATGCGGGCATAAAAAATATATTTGATATTAACCTGTGCACCTTCTGCAGCAAAGATCTTTTTCACTCATATCGTAGAGGCGAGACAGAAAAAAGGCAGATAAACTTTGTTTCTTTGATGGAATGAAGTATAATTGAAAAATGTTCTTTAGCTGTGAACCGTAAACTGTGAACAATTTTAATATGAAATATAAAAAAGAGATATTCTTTACATCCCTCGTTTTTTTAATCTTCGGGTTCTTCTTTTACCTTGAAATACAGCTCCCCTTCTTCAAAAAATTCCTCCCTATTGAGGAAAACAAATTGATCGTCATTATACTGAATATCAACCTGCTCCTGATCCTGCTCCTGCTCTTCCTTGTCACACGGACACTGGTAAAAACATATATTGAAAAAAAACGGGGTATCTGGGGCTCCGGTCTGAAAACCAAGCTCACCCTTACGCTCCTCATCGTCTCCATCATCCCGTCATTTACCCTTTCGATCCTCGCAACAGGCTTTTTTCACATAAGCATGGACAAGTGGTTCAGCCAGAAGATCGAAGATACACTTGATAGCGCACTTGAACTTTCACAGTTTTACTATGGCAACCTGTTCCAGCAATATGAAAAAACAGGAGAAACGCTCGCGTCAACCATTGGTAAGCAAAAACTCTTAGAAGATGAGGAAGGGCTTAATAAAACCCTCAAAAAAGATGTAAAGGCAAGGCGTATAGAATACTACTCGATACATGATCTTTATGGAAACTTGATAAAAAGTAATCTCAGTCAGGAAATTGATGAGAAACTTTCAGGAAAAGCGAATTCATATACAAAAGACGACCTTATCAGGGAAATAATCCCCTTAAAAGAGGGAGAGCTTATTATGACCGGCATAAAGATTAACGACGAATATGGTGACCCACAGGCTATACTGTTTATCGGCAATACAATAAAAATGCACGGCACATATAGGATTAAAGAGATCACCTCCACCCGCAAGGAGTTCAAAGAATCAAGGGCATTCAAAAAAATACTGAAATACAGCTTTTATATACCGCTGTCACTCATAACGATATTGACAATCTTCTTTTCTGTATGGGTCGGGATAAAAATGGCAACGGAAATCACTACCCCCATAGAAAAAATGAAAGAAGGGGCAGCAATCATTGCAAAAGGAAAATTTGACATTAACCTTGAAGACAGGGGCAAGGACGAAATAGGCACTCTGGTGGGCGCATTCAACAGCATGGCAAAGGAATTGAATATTGCCAAGGATGAGATTGAGGCAAAGAAAAAGTACATGGAAGTAATTCTCGACAATGTAGCTACCGGCATTATTTCTACAGATAAAACAGGTGGTATTCAGCTCATAAACAGTGCGGCCAGGAAAATTATCGGGATCGAAAAAGAAACACTGACCGGCACGCACCTGAGACAGATTTTCCCTGATGACTTTAAAAAATATATGAAATCTTTTTTAAAGGAGGCAAGGGATGCAAGCTGGGGGAGTATCACAAAAGATATGAGGCTCAATCTTCAAAACGATATAAAATACATACGGGCTTCTCTCACAACTTTGAAAGATGAAGCGAGCAAAACAGAGGGGTTTATTATAACCTTCGACGATGTTACACACGTTGTAAGGGCTGAAAAACTTGCTACATGGAGGGAAGTGGCAAAAAAACTTACCCATGAGATAAAAAATCCCTTAACCCCCATCGTCCTTTCTGCCGAACGCATTCGGAGAAGATTGCTCTCCAATTTTAAGGGTGATGACAAGGAAATACTCGATGAAACCACTTCCATCATAATTAAATCGGTTGATGACATAAAAGGTATAGTAAACGAGCTGACAAAACTAACACATATCTCGCAAACAAAAGCTATAGAAGATATTAACTCCATAGTCGAAGAAACTATCTCTCTCTACAGGAACCTTTATCATAATATTAGCTTTCAATTCAACCGTACAGAGGTTCCCAAATTCAGAGCAGACCGGGACGGCATTAAAAGGACAATCATAAATCTGATCAGCAATTCAGCAAAGGCGATAGACAACAAACAGGGCACAATTGTAATTACAACAAAATACGATGAAAATAAGGGGGCTGCCATTTTAGAGGTCGCTGATAACGGCGCAGGTATTCCCGGAGAAAATAAGGAGAGGATTTTTGACCCATATTTTACTACAGACAAGCACGGCATGGGTCTCGGGCTTGCAATTGTCCATTCTATCATTCTCGAACATCACGGCAGAATACGCGTAGAAGATAATATGCCTGAAGGCACGAGATTTATTATCGAACTGCCTATTATTGAGGCATAAAGCACATTTTAAATTATGAAAACTATCGACATTGACCATATAAACATCAACGACAAGAGGTTCTGCATATCATATCCAATGTATGACAATACCCTCCTTTCATCAATTAAAAAAGTCGGTATTATACAACCTGTTATTCTTCTTAGCACAATGCCTTATGTTGTCATAACCGGATTTAAAAGGATCCTATCGGCAATGCAGGCAGGTTTTACAAAAATTCCCTCTGTGATTGTCAATATCAGTGAAAAAGACGCCCTTCTTTATGCCATCCACGACAATATAAAAAGAGGACTGAATATTGTCGAAAAGGCTCACGGTATTGAAAGGATGCTTCATATGGGATTCTCTTTGACCGAAATTCATGAAGCAATGATGCTGTTATCCCTTGATCCGCATGAAAAAATCATGGAAAGGTTGACCGCTATTGCAGACATGGAAGATATCTTTAAAGCATTTATAACTACAAAAGGCGTTGCAATGAAACAGGTTGAAATGATGATGCGTTTTAACAATGAAGAGAGGGCATGCATTATTGATATACTTACCTCCATTCACACAACGGAAAGCTTTATAAGGGAAATTCTCGAAATGTTGAATATTGTAAAAATAAAGAGGGGCAACGTAGATTTTGATTCGTTAAAAAACGCGCCGGACGCACAGGAACTAAAGAAAATACTGAAAAAACTCACGAACCCGATTCTCGTATCGCTTGAAGAAGAATTGAAACAAATAAAACTCCGATGTGCGCTCCCCCCTGATATTGACATAAAAGTAGACCCTTTTTTTGAAAAAGGATATATTGATATGGTGATAAGGGCAAAAACCGAGGATAAGGCAAAAGACGCCATTGAAAGACTCAACAGCATTTTAAGCAGAGGATACATAAGGAGTATACTTGAACTTACAAGAGGTTAGCATTGAAGAGGCAAAGGGAAATATCGTAAGGGATTGCCCGGGCACAAAATATCACATATGCTGCGGGTATAAAACGATTGACCTCATCGAAGGCTGTATAATGTCCTGCTCATATTGTATTTTAAAGGCCTATATCAATAACCCTTGTATAAAAATCAACAGGGATATCCCTTACATCACATCCCAGATCGCACTCATGATCGATTCTGAAACAAACCATACATTGAGATTCGGCACAGGAGAGCTATCCGACAGTCTCGCCCTTGACCGGAAACTCGGGCTCAATCGTCCACTCATCGAATTTTTCGGGGAAAAGAGAAAGGCGCTTTTTGAATTAAAATCAAAATGGGCATATATCAAACATCTTGTTCCATACCTGAACCCATATACGGTAATCTCCTTTTCTCTGGCGCCCCAAAACATAATCAACAAGGAAGAGAAAAGGACAAGTCCTCTTTACAAAAGACTTCGGGCAGCAAGAAAGGCTCAGGAGTCGGGATGTTTTGTGGGCCTCCACTTTGATCCGATCATAATCTATGAAGGATTTGAAAAAGATTATGAATACCTCATAGATGACATAGGCAGGATACTTGATCTGGAGAAGGTTATCTGGGTCAGTTTGGGGCTGCTCCGTTTCCCGCCAAAACTCCTTGACCGCTTCATCGAAGAAGGCAGGAAAAACCTGCTCTACGGTGAGTTCATAAGGGGCGAAGACGGAAAATACAGGTATATAAAGCAAGAGAGAATAAAGGTGTACCGGATGCTTTATAGTCTCTTAAAGGCAAGGGAAGAAGGGCTTTTTATATACCTGTGCATGGAAAGGGAAGATGTATGGCACAAAACA
Organism: Pseudomonadota bacterium; assembly: GCA_026388255.1. Taxonomy (NCBI): domain Bacteria; kingdom Pseudomonadati; phylum Pseudomonadota; species Pseudomonadota bacterium. The sequence goes on from JAPLKC010000084.1 coordinate 26,386, forward strand.
ACAGGTTTGACCGTAGAAGACAACGAAGCCCTCATAGGGCTTTTTGATAAGAGAATAGAAAATCTTTTTGGAGGAAACATATGAAATTCAAAGATAAAGTTATATTTGTTACAGGGGGGACGAATGGACTGGGTAAGGCAATGGCAAAGGCATTTCTCGAAGAAGGGGCGCTTGTGGGAGTAAACGGAAGAAATAAGGAATCTATCGCAAAATTTGAAGAAGAGTTCAATGATAAACAGACGATGGTCTTTAATGCAGATATTACAAACTATGATGAGATGGAAGGTGTTGTTGAAAAGGTTTTTGAAACATGGGGCAGAATTGATGTATTGATAAACAATGCCGGGGTTATCAACCCCCTTACGGTGTCTGAAAAGATGAAAAAAGAGGATTTTGACAGGGTAATCGATGTAAACCTGAAAGGTACTTTCTATGTGACACAGATTTTCGGTAGAAAAATGATAGAGCAGAAACAAGGAAGAATTCTATTTATTGCATCACAGGTGGCACACATGGGGGAAAAGGGTTTCCTGCCTTATTCAATCAGCAAGTCTGCCCTTATGTTAATGACAAAGTCCCTTGCTTATGAGTGGTCAAAATATGGTGTTACCACCTGTGCAGTTGCGCCCGGTTTTATGAAGGGTGGTATGAATGAGGGTTTAATAAGAAAAGAGGCCTTTGTGGATTACCTCTCAAAAAGAACGCCTATGGGCAGGATGGGTAATATAGAAGAGCTTGTATCCCTTATACTTTTTCTCGCTTCAAACGATGCCCGATATATAAACGGCGAGACTATAACCATGGATGGCGGCATGACCGGCTTTACGCAGGAATCTCTGTTGGATTTCATCATGAAAGGGCGATAAGATGGAACTCTTTCCCTTCATACAATTTACATTAAATACACAATATTTCATGCGTTGGATTTCCGGCGGGATCATCCTCTATATCCCTGTCCTTAATTTTTTCTCACTGGGTTATCTGGCAAAGGCATCGAGGCTTCTTATGATAGGCAGTGTCGGGCTTCCCACATGGGAAAGGAAAAGTGAGATATGGATGGAAGGGGTAAAACTCCTTTTTATTTTTATACTTTATGAGGCCATACCGTTTTTTCTTTTTTCTTTCGGGTTTTTTCTTACAACCTTAACCAGTATAACGGCTTTTTTTGGACACATACTTATCAAATTATCTTATCTTGCCCTTTTTCTGTGTTCTTTTTTCATCCCCTTTGCCTTTGCTGCATTTTCCGAAGTAAGCGATTTTAAAAAAGCGCTTGAATTCGACAAGATTCTCAATGGAATAAAAGAGGTGTTCATTCCATACGCAGGAGGGTATATAGGTGCTCTCATTGTCCTTTATATCTGCAAGATAGTCATTCGTATTCCATATCTCGTCGGGTTTATCCTTTCGTCCGCCCTTACTTATTATACCCTTCTCATTGCAACATATTACTTTACCCGGTTATATATTAAAACGACTCTTTCTGAAGATAAGATAACAGAGAAAGATATTCAGGGTAGCGAGTGATCGAAGGAGGGACAAGGATACCAATTTTCGCCACTCTAAAATCAACTTGACAAACTATCCGGTTACATATATAAACGAAACAAAAATGAATATTATTTTAGAAAAGAGTGCGAGAGCCTTGTTCAGGTTCTACTTTCGTTTTTTCCATAACATTAAAATTGAAGGTAGCGAAAACATACCGAAGAGCCCGGGTAAACTGATCATTATTGCAAATCATGAGAGCTTGCTGGACGGTCTGATTATCTGGACATATCTGGATTTGAAATTCAAGATTGTTGTTGACAGGACGAGGGCGCAGGAATGGCTGCTGAAGCCCTTTATGCAGAATACATATACCATACAGATAGATTCTATGAACCCCTATTCACTGAAAGGGGTGATAGAAAAGGTCAATCAAGGCATTCCCCTGCTCATTTTTCCTGAAGGCCGTATCACAAGGACCGGCGGCATTATGAAAATCTATGAAGGCACAGGCTTTGCTGCTTATAAGGCAGGCGCAAGGATACTCCCTGTATACCTGAAGAATACCTTTTCAACGATCTTTTCAAAAAAACAGGGTAAGAGAAAGATTTTTGCCCCTATAACAATGAGCATCGGGAAGGTACATGAACCTATAGATGTTGCGGATCTGCTGCCGCGGAAACGAAAAAAGGAGGCTGCAGCGATCATCTACAAGCTCCTCTGTAATGCATCCTATGAGGCCCATAATAAGCCGTCCACATTAGGACATGAATTTATAAGTGCCTGTAAAAAACATCGGAACAAGATACTCTATAAGGATGTCACAAAGAATGAGATAAGTTATAAAAAGGCGCTGACAGGCGCCTTTATCCTTGGCAGCCATCTTTCACACATCCAGGACCAACATATAGGGATACTGCTTCCAAATCTTACGGCAACCGCATTGATTTTCATGGGTTTACAGCTTTTTAGGAAGGTCCCGGTTTTTCTCAATTACTCAAGCGGACCGGGTGCATTAAAACATGCTATGGAACTTGGCGATCTGCATGTTATTGTAACGTCACGCAAGTTTATTGAAACCATAAAGATTGATTATGCTGTCTTTGAGGGGAAAAGGCTTGCCTTCATAGATGATCTAAGGCAGGAAATCCGTCTTGGAGATAAACTGCTCGGTTTGTGGAGAAGCGCACATCCGGGGTCATTTTCCAGGGTTTTACCTGATGAGCATAAAGAAACAGCGGTCATCCTCTACACATCAGGCTCTGAAGGCGTGCCCAAAGGGGTTTGCCTGTCCCATGAAAACATCATTTCCAATATCCATCAGTCACTCTCAAGGATAGATCTGAGAGAAACCGATTACTTTTTGAATGCACTCCCCATGTTCCACAGCTTCGGACTGACCGTGGGGACAATTCTTCCTATGTTTGCCGGAGCAAAGGTTTTTCTCTATGTAAGCCCCCTGCACTACAGGATTGTACCGGAGATCGCCTATGATCAGGGTTGTACCGTCTTAATGGGGACAAACACATTTTTGAACGGCTTCAGTAAAAAAGCTCACCCCTATGACTTCCACGCAATGCGTTACATATTCTGCGGCGCCGAGGCCCTAAGCGACGCAGTCTTTGAAAGGTATGCGAAGACATACGGCATCCGGATATTGTCCGGCTACGGAGTCACAGAATGTTCGCCAGTCATCAGTATCAATAATGCACTTGAGCATGAGTATGGAACAGTAGGGAAAATACTGCCTGGCATAGAGCATAAACTCATGCCCGTTGAAGGCGTAGACAACAAAAACGGTCATGTGGGCCGGCTTTATGTGAAGGGTAAAAATGTGATGAAGGGGTATCTTAAGAATGAGAAGGCAAACCGAAAATACCTCATTGAAAATCAGGGCTGGTATGATACAGGGGATATTGTAGAGATAACTGATGAGGGTTTCTCCAGGATTGTAGGCAGATTAAAACGATTCTCTAAGATAAGCGGCGAGATGATATCATTAACCGCCATAGAAGAAGCATTAACAAGGGAGTTTGGCGATCGTAAAGATATAGCCGTAATGGCAGTTGCAGATGAAAGGAGGGGCGAGAAACTCATTCTTATTACTAATAACCGGCAGATCGAATTAAAGACCGCAAGGGAAAAATTAAAAACAAGGGGATTCTCAGAGCTTGCCTGTCCAAAAGATATACGGTTTACAAAAGAGATTCCGAAGCTTGGCAGCGGCAAAGTGGATTATATGAAACTAAAAGAAATGATATGACTTATTGCAGCGTTTTTCTTTTATCCAAGGCTTCCCTTATCTTAATTGCGATATCTTCAAAGGAATAGGGTTTTTGGAGCACTTCAACGCCCTGTTTGAGGATAAAATCAGTATGGCTGCCGTTTAGGCTGTATCCTGTTACAAAAAGACACGCCACATCGGGTTTTATTTTTTTTATTTCTTCATAGACTTCGCGTCCGCTAAGCTTGGGCATAACCACATCAAGGATGACAAAGTCAATTTCGTCATGCCTTTCTGTAAAGATATTAAGGCCCTCTTCTCCGTCTGAAGCAATAATAATGTTGTACCCAAGGGCCTGGAGAATTTCTGATATAATCTTCCTCATATCTTCATCATCTTCAACAATAAATATTGTTTCATATCCTCCTTTTATGGTTTTTTCTGCAAGATCTTCGCTTTCTACAACGGTCTCATCTACTGACGGAATGTATATTTTGAATGTAGTGCCTTTGCCGGGCTCACTGTAAACATTAATAAAACCTTTATGCTGCTTGACGATACCATATACAACAGAAAGCCCGAGTCCGCTTCCGATATCCTTTGTTGTAAAAAAGGGCTCATAAATTTTGTTTACAATGTTTCTGGGAATACCATATCCTGTGTCCGTAACAGAAAGCACAACATAATTCCCTGGTTTTAAATCAGGATAAAAGCTTGAGTATTCCTGGCTTATCTGTGAAGCATATGTTTCTACTGTTAATTTTCCCCCTTCAGACATGGCATCTCTTGCATTTACCACAAGATTAAGCAAAACCTGGTTGATCTGTGTAACATCAGCCTTTATTTTAGGGAGTTCGGGGGAAAGAATCATGTTAATATCGATATGCTCTCCTATTACCCTTTGGATCATTTTTGTAAAGCTTACAAGGACTTCTTCTAAATCGACCACCTTCAGCTCAAGTACCTGACGGCTGCTGAAAGCAAGGAGCTGTTTTACGAAGTCCGCTGCACGGGAAGTAGCTTTTTCGATTGTGGAACAGTATTCATATATCTTGTTTTCCGGCGATGAATGCAGTTTTGCAAGCTGTGTGTTGCCCAATATTACACCAAGCATATTATTGAAATCATGGGCTATACCGCCTGCAAGTCGTCCAACAGTCTCTAATTTCTGCGATTGAAGAAGTTGCTCTTCCAATATCTTCTCTTTGCTCATATCAAGAAGCGTACCTATAAAGGACAGATTCCCCTGGTATGTTATATAGCTTCCAGTGGCTTTAATAGGTCGTATTTCGCCGGATTTATTACGGATTCTAAAATCAAACCTGGCTGTTTCCCATACCTCCTTGATCTTTTTCATTTCATCCTTGACAAGAGGTAAATCTTCCGGCAGCACAAAATCTTTCGGCCCGAGCTTATCAACAAGCTCATCGTATTTATATCCATAAATCTCACAGAATCTTTTGTTGACAAACCTGAACAACTTGTTTCGAACAATGAAGACACCAAAATGAGACTCTTCGACTATGCTTCTATATTTCGCTTCAGACTCAAAAAGCGCCATTTCAGCAAGTTTTCGCTCAGTGACATTCCTTACAATGGCAATGATCTGGTTTTCCGGCACCGGTATCAGCCTTGCTTCGTAGTAGTTATCCTTGCCGTCTAAAGTGATGGAATATTCCATATTGACTGCTGATATTGTTTCTTTTATCCGTTCCAGGGCACTTTTGAAAATGTTCGCAATATTTTCAATGGGAATTTCATATATCTTGTTTCCAATAAGTCTTTCCCTTGCAATATAGAGATCGGAAGTATTGCCTGTCTTACAGTCGATGATGGTGCCTTCATAATCCAGGCGGAAAAAAAGGTCCGGTATCGCCTCGAAGATTGCCCTCATTTCAGAATTTGTCTGGAGAAGTTCATGTGAGCTTAATTCAAGGGAGCGCTCAAGCATATTACGGTCCATATCGAATTCCTGATATGCATCATTAATCGATTCAATAAATGCTTGCCATTGAGCTGGAATTACGAATGAGTCACCGAAAGATCTCTTTAGCTGACGCCGAAGCAAGCTATGCATAATTGTTTTATCCATAGGCTGTTTTTTGCTATTTCTCCTCAAAAAATGTGGTAATGGTCATGGTCTGATTATGCAGTGAACACTGTGCGCCGGGCATAAAAGGAGATATCTCCCCATAAGAATAAAATCCTGTCATTGTAGTATGGTTTCCGAAAATATCACCGGCAATCTCCACCTCTTCTTCTGTCCGCTGTTTGAGCACCAATTTCCTGCCTACACAGCTTATAAGAATAGCAAGATCAGGGGAACGGGAATCTATAGCCTCATAGCTCGTTTTTGCTGCACCATGAGCCCCGTCAATGAGTCGTTCGAAATTTGCCTTCATAAAGCGTGCGTATGCCCCTTCAGGGATATCCCCTGCGAAGGTCATACTCTGGTTTTCATCGTCGACTGAGAGGATTGTCCTCACTATTCCGGCTTGGCCGCTCTTGGTCCTTATACTCAAAGGGAAGAGCAGTCCTGTGGCCGGCAAACCCTTGGCATGTTCGCCGAGATATAGTTTGTAGGTTTCCAAAGCAGATTTTCCGTCCAATTCATAAAGTACATTTTCTTTTGATTTTGTTATAAGTCGTTCAGGACCAAAGGGGTCCCAGCCTCCCATAGAACCGAAACCTATTTTAAGTTTATTTCCATAAAATCCGACAATGGCGATTGTATTTTGTTTCGGAATATCATCCCAACAAACCAACGTTTTCCCAAAACGTGCACCATCTGCGGCAAGACCGCCTGTAATGGTAACCCCTTCAGGCAGGCACCCGGTCAACCCCCTTACCAGTTCACTGCCGTTTACATTAAGACCGTCGGAGAGGACAAAGACATGTGTCAGGTTTTCCTTGTCTATAGAGCGGGCAAGCTGCTCGCCGGCTTCAAAACTGCTCTCGACATTTCCCAATTCGATCTTGGCGCCTTTGAGATGCGTAGATTCAAACTGGATTGCCGTAACGACAATGGAGTTATCATATACACTGGTGCCGCATATTTCCCCGGCAGTAGAACAACCGAGGATGTGTGCTTCAGGGTATAATTCTCTGATTTCCTGAAAGACTTTAAAGCCTTCGCAGATTGCCGTTGTTCCGAACACACAAACCAGTTGCGCATTGCTCTTCAAGCTCTCTCCACGTACAGACAGCCATCCTGTATCCTCTTTCCAAATAATTTGTTCGGTTTTCATGCTTAACCCCTCAATAAGCTAAAGATTGCATAACCATGTTCATTACTGTTATCGCATAATTATATTATACACTTAATCCTGCTGTACACAACCGTATTTCTTATCAACACATACAAGGTAGATTTCCGAGCTGGCGGTTCTTGATGCAACAGGCTTGAACACGGTAACCTTTTTAAAAAGTTTTTTCAGATTCAGATTTATGTCGCTAAAGGTGTCTGAGAAAAATGATTTCAAAAAGGCGTCCCCGCCTCTCTTCAACCCCTCCAGTATGATATCATAAACGGCATAATATAGTTCCTCTATGTTTTTATTGTCCACTTCACGTATACCGGTAAGATTCGGCGCAATATCACAGGTAATAACATCAAAATGTTTCATGGCATGTTTGCCAAGGAGTTCTTTAATATTGATATCCCTGATATCGCATGTAACGGTTATTGTATTATGAGCTTGGAATGGTTTCAGGGGCAGTATATCTATACCGATTACCATACCCTCCTGCCCTACGATGCCGGAAATTACCTGCATAAAGCTGCCGGGTGCACACCCGATGTCCAGGACTTTATCCCCTTTCCTTATAAAATGAAATTTATCAAGGGCCTCTTTTAACTTATAGGCGCTCCGAGCCCTGTAGCCGTCTTTTTTTGCCTTTTTAAAAAAGGTGTCTTTGGGAACAAATTTACCCATACGGGTTTTTAATAAGGCCCGGTTGTTTTACTTCCGATTTGTCAAAGACCTTCTTAGTAAAATGAGTTAACACATTTTGAGAGACATCCTTATCCTGTAGGCATTCCGTCAGCCCCTTGTAATATGGAAATTCATTGAGGCCGTGAAAAATATACGCATAATCTTCCAGCAGCCTCTTTATCAATGGGATTTTAGATTTCAGTTCTTCCGATTCAAGAAGCTTTGCTATGAATGCATGTTTTTTTTCTTCAACCATATAAGGCGGCAGTATAATGGCCGAACCTCCTCCGATATTGTTATACGTCTTTTTATCTTCCTTAAGGTTCTTCCAATCAAGAGAAAAAGGCTCAAATACGGGATGTTGTAATATCTTTTCTATAGGCAGAGACCGTGTTGTTTCCGGAATTATAAGGTTATATATATCCTTTGGTTTTCTGATATTATTTGTTATGGTTGCGATAAATTGGTTCAATTTGTTTATCTCTTCTTTATGTTTGCCTGATCGGGCAGCAGCCTCTTCCAACAAATAGCCCGCATATACGGGGGATATATCAACCATGGTCATGTTTCCCTTTGTGTCTCCAGGATGTTCCTTCATGATATTCTTGATTCCGGCTTTATCGACAGGCCCACTCGTCAGTTTAAAAAGTCCATTGGAAAAATGAAGGGCAGCATTGAAAAATATGAAGTTATTCTTCTTTAACCCATAGGATGCAACTATCAATCTCATATGCTCAATGTCGTAATTTGACATAAGCGCCCTGTGTTCCCTTACTTCTTCAACCCTCTTCAGAACCGTCCCGGCTGCTACCTTCGGCTCTTCTGTCTTTATTCCTAACGTTTTCAGTGTAAAGAGCAATCGCCTCATTTGTTTCTGAATGTCTTTATCCGTCTCACCAGTATATAAAGCATTGAGATAAACCCCTGCAGTTTCATCCTTTATGCCTCTCAAGGATGTTAAAAACATTACCTTATCGTTTTTTGATAACTGTTGAAATGCATTGAGGCTGTCATCCATAGTACCTGATACTTTTATGTCGTTAATGACTTTTTCAACCGCAGATTGTTCCATATTTTATAACCTTCTCTTTTATTATTCCGGGCGGTTTATTATAACATGAAACCCCGTGTAGCTCCAAAAGAATATAATGACAGTGGCGGCAGGAAAAATTACCTTGACCGCGTCATGAACGTCAAAGTAAAATAGCACACTAAAATAATTTTGAATTGTGAATTTTGGATTGCTGATTTTTTAAATCCAACATCTAAAATCTTAAATCTAAAATCTTTTCATGAGGTGATACATGGCTAATATAATAAATGGAGTTTATTTTATTCAGGGACAGGATGAATTCCTTCCCGATTCCCATGTCTATGTGATAGGCGAGCCATCATCGAATGACCTTTCGATTATTGATGTGGGGCTGACAGGAAAGGGTGCTTATAAAATCCAGTCTATTCAAAATATGGGGATTGAGCTTTCGGCAATCAAGCGGATTATCATGACGCATACCCATTTAGACCATATCGGCTGCTTATCCGAGATAAAAAAACATATTCCCCATGCCGAACTCTGGGTGCATAAACTTGAAGCAGAATTACTGGAAAAAGGCGACGACAGGGGCGTATACGGCATGAATGAGTTTAAAGGCATGTGTCAGATGCAGTTTGGTCTGAAACCTGACTCATTTACCCTTACAGTAGAGCGCAAGCTTCAAGGCGGTGAAACCCTGGAGATAGGCAACATGATCTGGGAGGTAATCCACATTCCAGGGCATTCAATGGGCGGGATAGCCCTTTACAGTCCTTCTTTGGAAGTGCTTATCCCCGGAGATGTAATCTATGCAGATAATGCCATAGGTCGTTTTGACCTTTTTGGCGCAAATCCGGATGAATTGAAGAAATCCCTTTACCTGCTTGCCGGACTGAAGGTTGACATCCTTCTTCCCGGTCATAATCAGATTGTAAAGGGACTCCCCGAAGGATATATCAAAAAAGTGGCAAAAACATGGGAACCATACCTGACATAGGGCATAGCATCAGGGAAAACAACCCAACTGACAGCCGAAAACCTTGATCTTCAGTTCATTCAGCATCTCCCCCAGTTCCTTTGAGGGGATATTCTCTTCCTCAGCAATATTGAGGGCCTGCTTGCAGGCAATCTTACCATCCTTCGTGTGCGCATTAATCTTTTCAATGACCGCCTCTTTATTCATCGTTCTCTCCTCATTTTTAAATCTTTCTTTATTTAATTATCTACCGATATCCCACCGAAGTCAACTGCCATTGCAAGACAGGATACAAGCTATTGCAAGGACAAGATACTGTTTTGCTTGATCCGTTTATGACAGATTTCGGAAAGTTCTCTCAGCCGTATAAGAGACGTTGCATGTGAAGCCGCACGTTGAAGGTTCATGAGTCCAACAGGAATATAACCAAGGAAGGTTTTTAGCCCCTTTTTCAACCCCAGAAAGCCATAGGCCCCAAGCGCTTGCATAAGACGCTGCGCCGAAGCCTCCCAGAAGGCATTCTGGAAATCGGGCCAATCAATGATCTGTTTTGACAGCCGGTAATAAAACAGGAGGAGATTATCAACCTCATCTTCGGAAAACCTTACATAAGGATCACAAAGCAACGAGCCAATATCGTAAAAGGGGCTTCCAAAGCGCATCCCCTGAAAGTCAATGAGAAAAGGTTCTCCGTCGCGAATCATCACGTTCTGGGATTGCAGGTCGCGGTGAACAAGCGTGCGTCCTTTTTCAACAAGCCGCCGGGCAAGATCAGAAAGTTCTGCCTCAATTTCATGCCATAGGGGCGTTTCCATGTCAATTCCACAGATACCGTTTACAAAATGTTCCCTGAAGTAGTTCTGCTCCCAGCGATAGAGTTCAGGATCAAAACCGTCCATGAGCCTCACCTGCTCCCGGGGGAAATCACTTTCAGGAAATAAATGGAGTCTATGTACAATCGAAAGTGTCTTCTGATAAAGTCCCTGTCTGGTTTCCCAGGGAGTATCTTTTAGAGACCAGAGATTTGCATCCCCCATGTCTTCCATGAGCATGAGACAGGCTGCCGGATCATGGCTGATCATTAAAGGCACAGGGATATAGATGCTTCGGAGGAATATCGCAATATCGGCATAGTACACGTTTTCTATGCGATTCGGGTTGTATTGAATCAGGATAGCCGAATCCTTGTCATTCCATTTCAAGCGAAAAAAATTACGATCCGACCCTCTTATTGCCAAAGGAGTAAACTCTATGAAGACCGATGTTGAAAGTCCCAGGGCGTCCCGCGCAAAATTGGTCAGCTTTTCATCGGTTTTTATAAGTCCTCCCTGCCGGTCTCCATAGCTGCCTTTAAATTTTCGTATGCCTCAATGGAACCGATATCGTACCACTGGCCTTCGTCTATAATAACCCCCCGGATAGACCCCGGTTCCTCAGCTATTCTTTTAAGAAAGGCAGGGATGATGGATTCAATTTTACCCGGTTCAAGAAAACGGAGAAATGATGTCTCCAGGGCATAAATGCCGGTAAAAAGACAACTTTGAACACCTTTGTTTTTTAATTTATGCCGCATATCACAAATCTCGCCAAGCTCATTGATATTTACATTCAACAAAGGGCCGCTGCTTCGCAGTGCAAGCGTCGCCTCAGGTCGTTTTTCTTCATGGGATTGCAAAAACCTCTGCAAGGAGAAATTGCTCATCACGTCCCCGTTATAGCAAAGGATAGCTTCGTCATCATCAAGGAGGTCTTCAATGTTTTTTAATCCTCCTGCAGTGTCCAGAAGCACCGGTTCATGACTAAAAACAATGGGTGCACCTTGCCAGAGCCTGTCCGGGAATTTTTCAGCATAGACCTCCGGACAATGATGGGTATTTATAATGAAACGGTCAACACCGTTTTTCAGGAGGTGATCCATCGTATAGGTAATAACAGGACGTCCTCCGATCTCAAGGAGCGGCTTCGGACATCGCTCGGTCAGGGGGCGAAGCCGCATACCCAGACCGGCGCCCAGGATAAAGGCCGTCTTAAACCGTCGTCCTTTCAATAGATCCTCTGTATTTCAGTACCCGGGAAATAATGCCTCAGGATTTCCTCTGCTGAAAAACCCTGTGTTGCCATAACAGCAGCGCCGATCTGGCAGAGCCCTACGCCGTGCCCCCAACCAGCGCCGTGAAATACAAAAGTCTTAACTTCACCGTGAGTGTCATATTCCATAGTTACAATAAAAGCACTGCTATAGAGGTGACTCCTGGAAAGCCAGCGCCGTATTTCAAGTTCTTTTCCCACAACCATGCTTTTTTTCGAACCGATGATCCTCAGCCTGAAGATACGTCCTGAGGGGCCACGGGACAGAGGCTGAATCTCCTTTAGCGTCCCGAAATCAATACCCGATTTTTCCAGGAGAATTTCTTCCAATTCCTCCCGCGTATATTCAATCTTCCAGCGGAAAAACGCCTTTGTTTCTTGGTCAAAGTCGGGAAGGACCTTTGTGAGAATATTCGCATCTTCCGTGTTGCAATAGGCATTTGGTTCCGAAAGGATCCAGCGTGCCGCATCTTCCTCTGTCACAATCGGGAGACAGGTTGTTGTTGCATCTGAAATACTTGCCAGATATGGGACCTGATTATCGCTCCAGGCTGTTTCAAATGCCTCTGTTATTCCCCCGCATGCCTTTGAATACCGGGCATCGCAGATTTCTCCCCGGTAAATAATTGCCAGCCCGCAGGTTTCCAGAACTGATTCTCCGGCATGAGCCGAGGCAATCTTTGTAACACCCTGATAGCGCTGGCAGTGGTCATCGGCACATACATCATATAGGTCATGGTCTTCCTGTTCATACCAGCGTGTGATCTCATTGTGCGAGCTGAAGAGGTTATCAGGGGCTTGTCCGTGTGAATCTTTTGTCCCCGGTTCTGCAACGAACACCTTTTTTGTTTTCCTTTTTCGATCCAGTGCTGCAATAAGCCAGCTTCTGGAAATAATTGCGTGCGCCTTCAGGAATTCCATAGGGGCATTGCTGCTCATCTCAGAAGAAACCACGCTCTTCAGATAATCCTCCAGAGGTATTTCATCGATTGCCGCTATTGTTCCACCATCACGGTATTTAAGGATCAGGTTCCCCTGAAAGGTCTGATTCTCTTTCCTCTCCCAGTGAAACTGTTTTCCGATAGTCACTTGAAATAGTGTAAACGTCGAATCTTTATCGGCTATGAGCCTGATCGCTGAGGCACAGGCAATTTCACGGTTATTATCGCCGGTCAGTACAATATTACCGGACGTTGCCTTTGCTGAAAATATGCCTGACACAGGGCCAAAACCATCCCCGTAAAAATTACCATTCAGACAACCGCTAACCTCAACCTGCCCGTCAATAATCCCTACAGTCATTGTCGGTTCATTCAATCCATATATAGAGGATTCAAGGATACCGGGCATAATGGATATGTTTTCTGAAATCATTTATTTACTCCATTCATTTTCTTCATACGACAGGGATACTTAGCTTCAAGCATCATGGATTGTTTTTAGAAATCATTCCGCTCAATCCCTTGGCCCCTTTTTATAGATAATTTTAAGAGTATTACTGCCATATATAACAGGATAAAAAAGGAATGAATATTTATAATATATTCAGCACATTATGCAAAATGATAGCAACCTCTTTTTTATCCTGTTATATATGGCATTTTATCACAATCCGTTAGAAAATGGTTAGAAGAAAAGCTGAGGTATCAACACACACAAGACCCCGCTTAGAAATAGGCGGAACTTTCTTTCTTCCTGAACTAAATAAATCACGCTATAATCAGGCATACTCGCTTCCAAATACAAATCTACTCCATACGCATTCGATGGAGCTTGTTGATAACCGAATGTAAGTGCGCCACGAGGTTGCATGACAGATAAGGGCGGGCCCCTCGGAGCCAATTTGCAGGAACAGGCTTTAAAACACCTTAAACTGCATTGGTAAAGAGCCATTGTGGTGAGCGTTTTTATAGACCGAGCGGCACCCGGCATGGAGGCGGCGGGAACTTGATTCAGGCTTTCATGTGCAACGTGGGAACCTGTAGTTCGATGATAAGGGAGAAATCAAGTGGACGACCCATAAGGATGAGAGCGCCGACGCATTCAGGATAGCGACCGACCGTTGTCTTAGGTGCCATTGTTTTTTCGTGTGTATCTGGAGAAAATAAACGAGGGTAACAGGCTAGGCGAGTTTGACTTAGAATTTTTCTAATATTTAGACAAATTTAATCATTAAAAGACATGTCGCAATCAAAATTCATAATTTCCTTTCTTCTGCTTTTTATTTATAACTCACTGAGTTAAAAGAACAATATTCGTACAGGAAGTTTCAATACAGTTTATCCTCACCATTTGGCACGGGGCTTGCTTATGTAAAGATATCAAATCATTTAAGGAGGAAAAGAAAATGTCTATCTCAGGATATTCAGAAACGAAAGGCATCAATGAAGCAACTGCAGAGAGATATTGCCTTGCAAATGATCAACCCGTAACCTCATTCAAGGTAAGGCGACCGCTTGGTCTGATGAAAAATGAAGAGTGGTTAGCCAGCATAACACCCAGTTCCGTACAGTTCTTTCTGCCTCAAAGCAACAAGCAAATCACTATTTCAAAGGAAACGGCTAATGCTCACATTCAGTTTCCCCGTGAATTTACTTTTTTCCCGAGCGGTATGGTACATATCAGGCATGAAAGGGAACTATACAAATTTATTTTAGATAAAGCCGACTGGTCAAGATTGTTTGGATGGCTACCCAAGAAGGCAGCTTCTGATTTGAAAAACGAACTTCGGAAGTGGGGTCTCGGGCTTATAGCACTGGGCTTTATCCACCTTGTGTTGACCAATTTTCTGGATCCTATCTGGGGCGTGCTGATAATAGTTATTGGTGCTTTAAACCTTTTAATTCATAGAAGAGGAATGTTTATAGTTAACGGGATAGTACTACTGTTGGCAGGTGTTATGAATATGGCTGCGGGTGGAGGCTGGAAATTCTTTGGGATGATACAGATCGTGTGGGGTGTACAGGAGATCCGCAAACTGAGGGAATATGAATAAATATCAGGAGAATCAAGGACTGTGTCTGATAATTAGTTTTCTTGACTTTAAGGGGTGGGTATTTTATAACATATCTAAATCACAGACATATTCTCCAACCAATGAATCTATAAAGAGCATAGGGGAGGCATGCTATGAGTTTATTCTCAAACCTGTTTAGCAAGGGAAGGAATAAGAAGTTAGACATCCCGATAACTAAGCTGACACCCTTGCTTGCCAAAAAACCTCTGCCTGAAAAAGACAGCACCCAGATAAGAATTCCAGCCTCGCCTGAGAAAAAAGACCCAGAACCCTGGGTAGCGAAGAACGTACCTGTCTGGGAGCCCGGCGATGTAGTGCTTGACCACTACAAAATAGAATATGTCATCACCTCAGGCGGCATGGGACTTATCTATATTACCAATCACCAGAACTGGAAGGTTAAGATTGCCATCAAATCCCCAACAGAGGAGATGCTTCAAGACAGAGACTTCTTTTCACAAGTTCAGAAAGAGGCAGAGGCATGGACAGAGCTTGGATTGCATCCCAATATTGCCTATTGCTACTTTGTCAGAAACATAGAGGAAGTCCCTCATATCTTTGTTGAGTATGTAGATGGAGGGAACTTAAAACAGTGGATAGAAGATGGCAAGTGCGCAGACCTGAAGACAGGACTTGACCTTGCAATACAATTCTGTCATGGCATGGCACATGCCCACAGCAAAGGAATGATACACAGGGATATCAAGCCCGCAAACATCTTAATGACACAGGACGGGACATTAAAAGTAACAGATTTTGGGATAGCAAAGTGGTTAAGGATAGATGAATCAGGCAATTTGCATGAACGCTCTGGAGTTGATCTCGGAGGCAAGACAACTGAATATGCTTCACCGGAGCAGTTCATAGATGAATTTAATGTCGGTCCTGAGACAGATATCTTTTCATTTGGATTATGTCTTTGGGAGATGCTCTGCGGCAAGAAACCTTATGACAAAGCTGTAGTCAAAGAAGTGATTCCCAATCCGAGGAAATTAAGGCATGACCTCCCGGAAAGCTTACACCAACTTCTTGAAGAGCTTGTTGCATTTGAGAAGGAAGAAAGACAGAAGCTCGGGGGGTTTGAAGGACTGAGGGAACGATTCAAAACAATCTATCAGGAGCTATTCGACAACAAGCCCTCGCCTCACAGTGAGCTGGAGAAGATTGATCTTGAGGCTGACGGGTTGAACAACAGGGGAGTGTCTTACTGGGAGATCGGGAAAAAAGACGAAGCATTAAAATGTTTCAGGAAAGCTCTGGAAAAAGATTCTATTCATCCGCATGCTACTTATAATCTTTCACTAATAGAGTGGAGGAACGGCCAGATAGATGACGCTGAAGTATTAAGAAGGCTCGCAAACTGCGAAAGCAATACATCAAATAAAGAAATCATTAAAGAACTGACTGCATACATCCATGCAGAGAGGTTTGATCCGGAATCAGCAGAAGAGACATTAAGAGACCTGCCCGGAAGATATCAAGCCATGTTCTCAGGAAATAAGCCGAGCCATATAAAGTGCATACGCACCATGGAAGGACATACTGATGATGTCAGTTCAGTAGTAATCAGCCCTGATAACAGATATGCGATTTCAGGGAGTGGGGATATGACCATAAAGCTCTGGGAAATAGGGACAGGTAGATGTATACGCACTATGGAAGGACATACTGGTTCTGTCAGTTCCGTAGCCATCAGCCCTGATGGAAGATATGCACTTTCAGGGAGTTTTGATAAGACCTTAAAGCTCTGGGAAATAGGGACAGGTAGATGTATACGCACCATGGAAGGGCATGCTGGAGCTGTCTATTCAGTAGCCATCAGCCCTGATAGCAGGTATGCGCTTTCAGGAAGTGAAGATAAGACCTTAAAGCTCTGGGATTTAGAGACAGGCAGGTGCATACGCACTATAGAAGGACATACTGGTTCTGTCAGTTCCGTAGCCATCAGCCCTGATGGAAGATATGCGCTTTCAGGGAGTAATGACAATACCTTAAAACTATGGGAAATAGAGATAGGCAAGTGTATACGCACCATGGTAGGACATACTAATTATGTCCGGTCAGTAGCCATCAGCCCTGATAACAGGCATGCGCTTTCAGGAAGTTTAGATATGACCTTGAAGTTCTGGGAAATAGAGACAGGTAAGTGCATACACACTATGGAAGGACATACTGATTTTGTCGATTCGGTAGCCATCAGCCCTGATGGCAAGCATGCGCTTTCAGGAAGTAGGGATAAGACCTTGAAGTTGTGGGATTTAGAGACAGACAGGTGCATACGCACTATGGAAGGACATACTCATTGGGTCGCTTCAGTAACCATCAGCCCCGATAGCAGGTATGCGCTTTCAGGAAGTTGGGATGAGACCTTAAAGCTCTGGGAGATAAATTATGAGTCTGGCTATACAACAGAGCTCCAGCCTTCAGAGCCCAAGGGATTTAATATCAGGAGGGAAGAAGAAGAATCACTAAGAAGATCTATCTCAGAGGCAAAGACGCTCTTTGAAAAAGGGGATTACAAGGGGTCTTATTCAGCGCTGTATGAGCAATGGAAAGGTATCGGGTTTATCAGCAAAGACGATATATTAGAAATCTATTCTATGCTGTCTCAGAAGGCAAGGAGAAGAGGGCTTGGTTTACATTACTGTGAAAAGGACTTTAAAGGACATACTCAAAATGTCACTTCAGTAGCCATCAGCCCTGATAACAGGTATGCGCTTTCAGGAAGTGTGGATCGTGTGGATCGTACCTTGAAGCTCTGGAATATAGAGACAGGCAGGTGCATACGCACCATGGAAGGACATACTCGCTCTGTCCATTCAGTAGCCATCACCTCTGATTGCAGGCATGTGCTTTCAGGAAGTTGGGATAGTACCATAAAGTTCTGGGATTTAGAGACAGGCGAGTGCATACGCACTATGAAAGGACATACTGATTGGGTCTCTTCAATATCCGTCAGCCCTGATAACAGATATGCGATTTCAGGGAGTGGGGATATGACCATAAAGCTCTGGGAAATAGGGACAGGTAGATGTATACGCACTATGGAAGGACATACTTCTGCGGTCTTGTCAGTAGCCATCAGCCCTGATAACAGGCATGCGCTTTCAGGGGGTGGGAATATTCTTTCAGAAAGTAGTGACAATACGTTAAAACTCTGGGACATAGAGACAGGCATGTGCATACGCACCATGGAAGGACATACTAATGCTGTCTATTCAGTAGCCATCAGCCCTGATAACAGGTATGCGCTTTCAGGAAGTAGTGATAGTACATTGAAGCTATGGGATTTGGAGACAGTCAGGTGCATACAAGTTATGGAAGGACATGCTGATTCTGTCCGTTCAGTAGCCATCAGCCCAGATAGCAGGTATGTGCTTTCAGGGAGTAATGACAATACCTTAAAGCTCTGGGAGATAGAGACAGGAAGGTGTATACGCACCATGGAAGGACATACTCGCTCTGTCAATTCAGTAGCCATCAGCCCTGGTAACAGGTACGCGCTTTCAGGAAGCGGGGATAAGGCATTGAAGCTCTGGTGCCTCATATGGGATCTGGAATTTCCGGAGCCCGTTGACTGGGATGAAGGCGTCAGGCCATATCTTGTGGTATTCCTCACATTGCATAAAGGCAAATGGAACGAAGCTAATTTCAATAAACTGATTCATGAACTCGCATCCATGCGCGGTTATGGATGGGTAAAACCCGAAGGCATACGAAAAGAGCTGGAAAAAATGACAAAGGAATATAAAAAATAAAACAACGGAGGTTTTATTATGGGAATTTTAAGAATGCCGTATGTTTTAGAACAGACGCCGCAGGGACAGAGGCAGTTGGATATTTATACGAGGCTTTTGACTGACAGAGTGGTTTTTCTGACAGGTGAGATCAATGATGATGTGGCAGATGTTATTATTGCCCAGTTTTTTTATCTGGAGTCAGCAGAGAGTAAAAAGGATATTTATTTTTACATCAACAGCCCCGGTGGAGTGGTAACGGCAGGTCTGGCTATTTACGACACCATGCAGTATATCTCCTGCGATGTGGCAACCATCTGTCTTGGCCAGGCGGCATCCATGGGCGCTGTGCTTTTAGCTGCCGGGGCCAGGGGAAAGAGGATGGCAATGCCCAATGCCAGAGTAATGATTCATCAGCCTCTTGGCGGAGCGCAGGGGCAGGCGTCTGATGTTGAGATACAGGCAAAGGAAATGGTCAGGATGAAGCAGCGGTTAAATGAAATCCTTGTTGAGCATACATGCCAGTCCATGGAAGTAATCAGAAAGGATACAGATAGAGATTTTTTTCTGACGGCTGAAGAGGCAGTGGAATATGGTCTTATAGATAAAGTGATAAAAAAGAGAAGCTGATAGATTCTCACCCCAAATGAAATATAAAGGGCATAAGGAGAACATGTTATGAGCTTTTTCTCGGACATTAAAAAGCTTTTTAAGAAAGAACAGCCTGCCCATGCAGCAGGAAAAGATGAGGCAGCTATCCCTGCCAAAGCGCCAAACAAGGGTGGAACCGTCTTACGTAAACCGGATGAAGTTGAGCCAATTGTTGAAAACAGGTCAGATGAGGATGCCGAGGCTTCTCCATGGAAGGTCGATAGAATCATCCTAAATGAGTACATTATTGAGCGTGAATTGGGTCAAGGCGGTATGGGAACCGTGTATCTGGTTGCAAAAAGAGCATCCGATGGCACCCGCTTTGCGGTAAAGACGCTTCTTTCATCAGTGCTTAAAGATGAGATATATAAGAATCTATTCATGAAAGAACTCAGGACATGGATAGAGCTTCCCGAACATCCTCACATCACAGCCTGCAGGTTTTTCCGCACGGTGGATGACCGGCTCGCCATCTTTGCGGAATACATAGACGGCGGCACGCTCCGTGACTGGATCAGGGGAAAGAAGCTCAACAGTCTTGAGAAGATACTTGATGCTGCAATTCAAACCGCATGGGGTCTTGAGGCAGCGCACACTCAAGGCGTGATTCATCAGGACATGAAGCCTGCCAATGTGCTTATGACCAAAGACGGCACTGCCAAGATTACTGATTTTGGCCTTGCCCGTGCGAAAAACACCCTTGGTGTGGACAGGCTGACGGGGGACATACCAAAATCCGCAGGAGTAAGCACCCTCGGCATGACTAAGGAGTATTGTTCACCTGAGCAGGCAGCCTGGCAGGAACTTGCGCACAAAACAGACATATGGAGCTGGGGGCTTTCAGTATTTGAGATGTTTAAAGGCTCTGCAACATGGGGGCCTGGAACCATTGCCATGCATGCCCTTGAAGAATACATTAAAAGCAAGCCTGCTCCTGATCTTCCCAGGTTGCCTGAAAGCGTAGCAGCAGTATTGAGGCGCTGTTTTGAGGATGAGCTTTCAAAGCGCTGGGATAATTTAGGAGAAGCAGCAAAGGAACTTATAGAAATTTACCGAAAGGAAACAGGCAAGGAATATCATCGCAAGAAACCTGAAATAAAGTCCCGGCAAGGCCTTGAAGATATTACCCATGACCGAAGGACAATAAGAGGTACAAAGTGGGAGGATCCGAGGGTGCATCTTGCAGAGGCATTGAAGCTCTCGGGCCGTGATCAGTCTGAGCTTGAGGCTCTACTAAAGGAGCAGAAGGGTTCAAGAAAGGCGCAGGCGCTTCTGGATCTGGAAGTGTATGAACGGGTTTTGAGTCTACATTCTAACCTAATAGAACAGGGGAGAAAGGAATTCCAAACAACTCTTGCATCGCTTTTAGTCCACAAGGCATTTGTTCATGAAGACGTAGCTGATGTTCCGGGGGCTATTGCGATGTATGATAAGGCGATACAGATATATGAGAGGCTTGTGAACGAGGAGGGCAAGACTGAGCCTTCAAATGCCCTTGCTGATGTCTACATCAACAAGGCAAATGCGGTAATGCAGCTTGGAGACAACCGTTTTGCAGCAGAGATATCTGATAAGGCGATACAGATATATGAGAGGCTTGTGGACGAGGAGGGTAAGACTGAGTTTTCAAATAATCTTGCCAGGGTCTACATGAACAAGGCAATTGCCGTAAGTGCCCTTGGAGACAACCGTTTTGCAGCAGAGATATCTGATAAGGCGATACAGATATATGAGAGGCTTGTGGACGAGGAGGGTAAGACTGAGTTTTCAAATGGTCTTGCCACGGTCTACATGAACAATGCAGTTGCCGTAAGTGCCCTTGGAGACAAGCTTTCTGCGGTAGAGCTATATGAGAAGGCGATACAGATATATGAGAGGCTTGTAAACAAGGAGGGTAAGACTGAGTTTTCAAATGGTCTTGCCACGGTCTACATGAACAAAGCAGTTGCGGTAATGCAGCTTGGAGACAACCGTTTTGCAGCAGAGATATATGAGAAGGCGATACAGATCAGGGAGAGGCTTGTGAACAAGGAGGGCAGGACTGAGCTGACAGGTGATCTGGCATGGGTAAAGATATACAAGGCGACTGTTTTAGATATTTTGGGAGAGACACAAAAGGCAAGAGAAGAATTTCAGCAAGCCTTGCCTGCCCTGCGCAAAGAGGTGCAAAGCACACGCCGGGCTGATCTTGCGAATGTGTTGAAATGGGCAGAGACAAATTTGCAGCACCTTATGTGAAGTCTCTGATGAGACAAGAAAAACTCTACACAAAAATGGACAGGACAAACATATAGGTGCCCTGGCGACAAGGAGGGAACATATGCATTTCGTCATAACTGTGCTGGGCATCGCGGCGGGTGTCTGGTTTGGCATTCGCTCTGAAGTGTATTTTCCAATGATTCTTGTGTGGGCCATGGGCGGAGCTTTCGTGACGATTATGACTGCTACGCTTTCGGTGCCGACCTCGGTGAATGCCTTTCAGGGTCACCCGGATCCCGACATGAGCCCTGAGCAATATTCCCGGGGCATCGCTGTGTTGTTCTTTGTCGCAGCCGGGTTCTTTATCATCTTCACCCCGAGCAATTTGAAGGGACCCTTCCTTGGATGGGCGAATCCTGCGATTCCATCGGCTCTCCAGTGGGGCAGTCTCATGAGTGTGATTCGCCTTAAGAATCCGCGAGTTAATCTCACTGTCCTTGGAATATTTTTCTGGCTCTCGATTGCCGGGGCATTCTGGGTCTATCCGTTGCAGCAACGGTAGGTAGCGCGTACGTTTTGCTTACGAATGCCCCATAGTAAAGGGATAGACAGCAGGAAGCGGGATAGGATTAAAGCTCTGCAGCTTCTATGGGATTTAGAATTCTTCTAAAATTTAGACAAATTCCATCATGAAAATACATCTGCTGCAATCAAGTTCATAATTGCCCTTCTTCTGCTTTGTATATATAACTCACCGAGTTAAAAGAACAATATTCGTACAGGAAGTTTCAATACAGTCTATCCTCACCATCTGGCACAGGATTTGCTTAATGTAAAGATATCAAATCATTCAAGGAGGAAAAGAAAATGTCAATGAACAGTATAGTACTTCGTAATATGAAGTGTACGTTACTGTCTTTAGCAATAGTTTTAACGCATGGATGCGGCGGGGTAATTATTCTTATACCAATTCGCTATCTATTAATAAACATCATTAATATGAAATATCTAATATATCAACATGATGAGTTATGCTTTATTTATCCTATGATGATAGCTAATTGGTATCAGTCGCCGAGAACTGATATTGAAACTTGTGCACTTATACAGATCAACGAGAAAATAATAAGCAATTAACAGTGAGGCCATAGAAGAAGAATGAATGCCTGGCTCAAGAGTATACTCAAGCGACCGTTTATCATGATCACAATCGCCTTCCTCGTATTGGTTCATGGTGGTTCTACCTATCTTCAAGTCCCTATAATCGCGTCAGCGGAGTATAGTCGGAATGCTTTTGACCTCAGCGTTACGGCGAAGTGGAGATATGGCTATGTCGTCGAACACCATGGGGCATTCCTGGTGAAAGCGCGTAATATACCGGAAACCGTGCCATATCTCGACCCCGGGTTGTCTGAGGACAAAGAGCTTGCTTCTGCAATGTCACGCAAACTTGAGACGTATCCCTTGAGAGCTGCACTTGAAGCTCTTTTTTACTCATTTCTTGTCGGGTATGCTTTATTCCTGGTGCCATGGCTGAGAAGCAAGTTTGCTGCCAAGAATTCACGTTACAGCCATGGGACTCTTTTCGAAGGTGCGGTATGGGCACTGGGCTGGACATTGGCATGTCTGCCGCTTATCTGTTTTGGGTATGGATCATCACTTTTCTCAACGTGGGCTGGACCTGGTGCTTCAGGGTACAGCGGTCCTTATCCAGGCCTCATTACGGGGCTATCCGGCGAAACCATCACCTACCGCCCGCTTCTTGAGGGCGCCAGCATCATTCCGATGATTGCCGTTGAGGCAACCGGTCTGGGCCGGTGTCTTCCCGAGATGACCATGGGACTATTTGTCTGGATCTCTGGTGTTCTGTTCTATTGTACGGTAGCTTTCCTGGTCTGGGGAGCCGTATGTTTAATTGATGCTCTCGTTGCAAAACACAATGACAGGCAAAATTAAGGTTTGATGAGTGTGAAACGTGTGTCAACCCCCAGATAGACGATTGCTTTTTTGCAACCAGACAAGAGGCTATGAAAGACATTACAGAGTACAACGAGATTTTCTATAACGACCACAGCAGTGGACTATCCTAAAATATAAGGTTATATGATTTTAACCCTTTTATTTGGCATCAGGAGCTCGTGAGATTTATGCTTGGGAAACAGATTTACCTCATCCCTGGAAGGGGAGAAAAGTTGGATGACACCCTTGGCCGGATACTTAAGATGCTGGGCTATAATTATGAGGGTATGGCATTGACCCTCGATGTTGAACATTTATGGTTTTCTGAACAACTGGAATTAGTGAGGTCCGATTTGACACTACAGTTCTGGGATGCGGGTTCTGTCTTAATTGGCCGTTCTTACGGAGCTTATCTGCTTCTTCATACATTAGCAGATATGCCTCCTTTCCCCGGCCGGGTGCTATTATTTTCACCTGTGCTCGGTGCGGCTTCCAGCAAGGATCATCACTACGGGTCTATCCCACCCCGTGCCGAAAAACTTTTCAAACTGGCCAAAAGCAATACCTTCCCTGCACCGGCGTATATGGAAATACATACAGGGGCAGAGGATCACGACTGTTCCCCGTTGCTGGCGGAGAATTTTAAGTCAGGCGTCAAGAACACTACATTAGTAATGGTAGAGGGAGCTGGTCATAATTTGAGTGAAAATTATCTGCGAGATATTCTTATCCAATTTTTTAAAAGGTCATGTGAAGTAGGGCGAAGATAGGATTTATAGATATTGCAGGGTGGGAGGACACAATGGCATGCTGGGCTGCCTTTATGATTCCATATTTTGGTTTAGGGACCCTGAGCCTTTTATCTTTGTGCTGAAATGCCTGGATAATGTATGCAGGGTCCGCATCCCTTATGAGTCGCGCTGAAGGTATTTCCGTTGAAAGAGAAGCATCACACCACCGAAGACATTACAGATCTTCTCCAGTTCGGGGAAAGTGCTCTTGAGCATCCTTTTAATGTCGTTCTTTTCCGATCCAATGAGCTATAAGACAAACTTCCTCTCCCTCGCAATATCCTTCAGGTCCATACACTGGTGGACAAAAAACTGATCCATGGAATCTTTCTGTGCAAAAAGAAATCGTGCTATAGTATGGGCAACCTTCTTATCAGTTTTTGTCTTTCTCAAAGAAAGCTTACTGAAATTTATGATGAGTAAGGGATTTACAACAATCGTGCGGATTTCTTCTGAAGTCAAGAAAGAGAAAAGGTTCATATGATACGATCCGGTAGATTCCATAGCAACCACAACGTCAGAGAGATCATTGCTGTTAGAAGAGATTGCCTTCATGCATTCGGAGAAACCGCTTCTGTCCATACCGGCAATAAGAGAAAATATTACATATTCCTTTCCGTCAATACCGAATACAGAAAATGAATCCTCTGTATTCAATTAACTTTCTCGTATTTACTGCTTGAAGTTAATATACAATTGATGGATGATAAATACTCGAGTAGGAAGTCAGTGAAGCAGGAATGTGAAATATAATTATGTTTTCATGGGGGGTATATTGTTTGATGTTTTTATATTTCAGAAGAATACTATGCAGAATTTCTGTATACTTAATTGTTCGACCCGATGAGTATTCTCTTGAATAGCGGTGCCAGCCACATGTCCGTCACCACATTTGCTGATGGAAGCGAGATTCAGCTTCCTGAAAAGAGCCGTCATGTATCAACAAGGGGACATGGGCATTATCTGATGATTGATCGAACCGATGATTTTTTTATCAAGCGTCCAACATCTTATCACTTTCAGGTTCTGAGCGTCGCCTTCCCTCGTTCATGGGGATTTTTGGGCCGCCTGATGCATCGCTTGTTTGGTGGGGCGAGGATTACCGCTATCCGGGACGCGTTGTACGAAGAAAGTATTGATAACTTGCCGCAGCTGTGTAAACGATTTCCGGAATTAGCAAACACAAACACGATTGCTGAGTACCGTTACTTTCTTGCACTTTACAAACTCCAACATGAGCGCTTGCGGGCACTGTTTGGGAAAGGTATCCCAGATGCTGCATTTGTACTTGTTGTTGGTAATCACAATAGCCGTTCAGACCCAGCGGTTGTACAGCAGGCTATTCATGGTCATTCACTGTGGGACATGGTTGACCACCAGTCCGCACTCCTGCTACCCCAATGGAAACACGTCCAACGACCGATAGCTGAACAACTGAGTAGTTACATTGAATCAGAGTTCATTGATTGTAACATTGACAACTTTTTCTTTTCAGAGGAGTCCAGTACGTTACATTACGTTGACTGCAAGCCAACATTTGTGAGCACCAGACGGGTAAATGAGCACAATAAGAGAATTATGAAGGAATATCTGATTGCCCGTGTATAGCATGCTGGCATTACGTCGGTCCGCAAAAGCCGGCCTGAACCAGGTGCAGCTTGGTCGTTACTCTCTTTTATACTACAATGTGAACTAACATAAATGATAAGTAGGAGGTGGCGTCAACAACCGGCAATTTTAATTTTCCCAATGATACTTTCGTACATTACGAGGTGAAAGGCGCTACAAAAGCTTATCTGTCGTAAATCTCGATTACAATAAATAATCATTGGATTCATCAAAATGCCCCTATGCTTGCTTTGTAGGTGAATCTAATAATTTTCATAAAACACATCCCGTTCTGAAATACTCGACGCAGGCGGAGCACAGGGTTGCCGGTATGCCCCGCAGAAAAATCGGAAACATCTTGACACATTGTTTCTAAATACCTACAATAAATAGCGACATCAAGGGGGATTAAAGGCAGTGAATAGTGAAAAAGGCAGTGAATAGTGAATAGTAGATAGTGAACAGTGATTAAAGGCAGTAAACAGATTATGACTATCTACTGACGACTATTCACTGAAATAATAAGGGGGGGAACAATATGGTAACAAAGAAAACAACTGTAAATCCTGAATTTCTGTACATCTCCGTAGACAAGATTATAGTGTTGGAACAGGTGAGATCGAATATTAACATCGAAACAGATTCATTTAAATCACTCATCCAGTCTATCAAGGACAAAGGCATATTAGAGCCACTTATTGTAACCGGACAGGATGACGGAACATATCTACTTATCTGCGGGGAAAGGCGTCTTGTGGCAGCCCGGCAACTTGGATTTGAATCCGTACCAATAAGAGTTATTGAAGCAGGCAAAGAATTAGGTGATACCATAGCCCTTCAACTTACAGAGAACCTCCAACGGGAGGACTTGAATCCCATAGATCAGGCTAAAGGAATACTCTCATTTATTCAGGCGAAACATTCTGACAAGGGGTATGGTATGGAAGGGGTTATGAGTGAATTAGCAATGTACAATCGGAGGCCCGAAGACCTACCGGAGGAAATTGCTATCACTGTGATAGCAATTTCTGAAATCTCCGGAAAGTCAATAATGACGCTGCATCGCACGATTTCACTTTTAAAACTTTCTCCCGAGATTCAGGCCGAGATTCAGGCAGGAACACTCCCCGTTTCTCAGGGTTATCTCTTTGCTGCAAACCTTGATTGTCCCGATAGGATGAAGATATTCACCGACATTATAAAAACACCAGTGACCTATACAACTTTAGAGAGCAGACTCACAGCATATAAAAAAGTCAAACCTGACCCGAATAATACAAAGCCCAAATCAATGAAGAAACAGGTTAAAAGTCTTGTATCTATGAAGACAACCTTTGAGACGGGCCTTGGAACTTATGTGAGGGAAGATATTGAAAAGTTTCTTTATGAACTACAGGTTTTCTGTGATTTTGTACAGCAACAGGCACCAATGGCTCCATACGGCAAGAAAAGACCGCCACAAGTGTGAGAGGGGCAGTGAATAATAGATAGCAAATAGAATGTCAAGGTTTGATCCAGAATTTGTTTTTGACTATTCACTATTCACTAAATTCAGTTATAATGTCGTTACGCCAAATAAACTCGACCATTGAGGTATCGAAATTGCTTAAGACCATTTGTTTAATTTATTGGATCATCATTACAACCACGGTTCTTCTCCCCGGTGATGCCTTATTCGGGAAGGAAATGGAGATTGCCTTGTTTCGTTCGGGTAGCCAACGGCTCGGGGATTACCCGGCAAGAGGCGTTGGCGGGTCCATTGAATTAAACTGGAAGTTCAAAACAGAAGGAAAGGTCATTTCTTCTCCTGTTGTAAGCAATGGAACGATATATTTAGGGAGCATGGATGATAATTTTTATGCCATAAACAGCGCAACCGGTCAGGAACGGTGGCGATTCAAGACCGGGGGCCGTGTCGCATCTTCGGCTGCCGTAGTGGACGGGATTGTCTATTTCGGAAGCCTTGATGGAAACCTTTACGCCGTGGAGAGTTCCACGGGACGTGAGATGTGGCATTTTAAGACAGCAGATTGGGTTGGCTCCTCTCCTTTAATAGCAGGGGAAGTGGCGTATTTCGGCAGCGCCGACGGCAACCTCTATGCTGTCGATATCAAGACCGGTCAGGAGAAGTGGCGATTCAAAGCAGAAAAGGAGGTCTACTCCTCTCCTTCCATATCTGGTGATATGGTCTACTTTGGTAGTAGAGGAGGATATTTTTATGCCGTTGATATCAAAACCGGCCAGGAACGGTGGCGGTTCAAAACCCAATGGAAGGTCTATTCTACCCCTGCCATTGCAAGTGGAGCCGTTTTTTTCGGCAGCACCGACGGGAATTTATATGCCCTCGATTTGGAGACAGGTAAGGAAAAGTGGAAATTTCAAACAAAAAATAAAGTCTATTCTTCCCCTGCTATAGCAAATGGTATGGTTTTTTTTGGCAGTAACGATAGGAGCTTTTACGCACTGGATTTGGAGACGGGTAAAGAAAAATGGAGGTTTAAGACAAAGAGCAAGGTCTATTCGTCCCCCGCTGTGTCAAAGGACATGGTCTATTTTGGCAGCAATGATGGAAATCTATACGTACTCAATATGGAGACAGGTAAGGAAAAGTCGAGATTCAAAACAGGGGGCTGGATTGTCTCTTCCCCTGCCATCGAAGAAGGAGTAGTCTACTTCGGAAGTCTTGATGGAAATCTCTATGCAATACGATGATTGTTGGTCGATCCTGCCGCAACTGACTTCCCATATCTTATTCATCGACAACACACAAGATGCCCCGCCACAAGATCATGCCATTTGGCAATTCATTGCATCAATACCAGCATGTCCCGAATGGCCTTATCCAGGCCTGTAAAAACCGCCCTGGCAATAATACTGTGGCCGATACTCAGTTCATCAATATCCCGTATTGCAACTATTTCCCTTACATTATGATAGTGCAAGCCGTGTCCTGCATTTACGCCCAGTCCTAATTCTTTTCCTCTTCTTGCTGCATTTACTACCTTTTTTAGTTCCTTCTCCCGTATTGCTTCATTCTTAGCATCGCTGTAAGCGCCGGTATGTATCTCAATCATATCCGCCCCTATTTTATGAGCCTCCAGAATCTGTTCTTCTTCCGGATCTATAAACAGGCTTACTTTTATTCCCTTTTCTTTTACGCCAGCGATAACAACTTTGAGTTTTTTGGAAAGACCCACCGCATCAAGTCCGCCTTCTGTCGTCAGCTCTTCCCTTTTCTCCGGAACAAGGGTTATCATATCCGGTTTTACCCCTCTTGCTATGCTTACCATTTCCGCAGTCGCAGCCATTTCAAGGTTCAGCTTTGTTTTCACTGTCTCTCTTAAAATAGTCAGATCCCTGTCTTTTATATGACGTCTGTCTTCACGCAAATGTATAATAATTCCTGAAGCGCCTGCCGTTTCCGCTATGCCTGCTGCAAAGACAGGGTCCGGATAATTTGTTCCTCTTGCTTCCCGTAATGTTGCTACGTGATCGATATTCACCATCAGCTTTTGCATTTCACTCCTCCGAAAGATATCATTTTTGACTTATGGCCTGTACGGGGCGGTCTTTGCTCGCCTCTTAGTTTCTCCTGAGGATGACCTTTATTGTATCAGGCTTGATTTTCCTTATTATCAAATCTTTAGTATCCAGGGGAACGTCAATTGTTTCTTCTTCAGATATAAAGTTGCCATCAGTAGGAACAGTTTCAATAACATCAACGTTATTCAGGGCGCCCCTGGAGCCTTCCGCGTTCGCATAATGTGGAGCCCACGATTTTATACTGTACATGCCCATCCATTTTTTTTCTAATTTTACAATAGTTTTCAATCTCTTTTCTATAGTCCCGTCAATTTCTACAACGACATAGTCCGGTTTGACCTCCTCAATTTGTATGCCTTTAGGTACACGGATGTTGTTTTTTTGCAGATCGTAGACATAGCGTCCCTCTTTTACGTTTGACAGGTCAAGCGATACCCCTACATCACGGGCACGAATATCTTTGAGTATAGATACCGGACCGTTTAGTGTAACAAGCACCTCTTCGGCGCCTATCTTGCTTACAATAAGATCCCTGCTCAATTTGTCGGCAGAAATCCTTACCGAGATGCTCATCCTTGATTCTCCCATATAGGAAACGGCAAGCCACAGCATTGAGGCGAGAACCAGAGAGAGCGCTTTGAGCTTGAAGTCCTTAAATATATATCCGGTTATGAAGTTCATCATAGTCTTTTTTTCTGCACCATTGTCAACAGCCTGTCATATGCATCGTAAAAAAACGACATTTATCCCAAAAATTCCTTCAGCATCTTCTTTAGGTCATCGCCGCTGATTTTTGTGAATATCTCACCTTTATGGGCATATGAAATCCAGCCCTTCTCTTCCGAAACCACTACAGCAACGGCATCCGTTATCTCTGTAATGCCGATAGCAGCCCTGTGTCTTGTACCGAATGCCTTATCAAGATCATCCTTTAATGTCAATGGAAGGATACAGCTTGCAGCCCTGATCCTCCCCTCTCTGATTATCAGCGCACCGTCATGGAGAGGCGCTGTTTGTTGAAAAATGCTCAATATCAGCTCTGTATTTACGCTTGCATCCATTTTTATGCCAACTTCCATGAATTCTTCAAGTCCGATCTCACGTTCAAGAACAATGAGCGCCCCCGTCTTCCTTTTGCCCATAATTATGCATGCATTGGAAAGCTCGTCGTAAAACATCGTCTCCTCGACATATGTAATCTTTTTAAAAAAAGGGCTTCTACCGAGGGCCAGAAGCATCCTCCGTATGTCGTTTTGAAATATCACTACAATAACAAGTATTATTGAACCTACAAAGTTGTTGAAAATCCATCCGAGAGTAAAAAGCTCAAGTTTTTTCGAGAAATAAAAGACAAAAAAGATCATAATAAAGCCTATAATGAGCTGTATTGCCCTTGTCCCTTTTATCAGCAGGAACATCCGGTAAAGAATAAAAGAAACTATTAAAATGTCTAAAAGATCCTGCCAACGAATGGTTGGTATCATAACTTTATATCCTTTAAACTGCCGGTGATAAAACAGTCAGCATCTTAACGGCTATGAATTCATTATAGCAGAAACAAGCTTCACAACCTTTTTTGCCTTCTTCACATCATGGACCCTGACAATATTTGCCCCGTTCCAGGCTGATATGGCAATGCTTGCAAGCGTGCCTTCAACCCTTTCCTGGAGCGGAGAATCCGTAATGTGTCCGATGAAAGACTTCATTGATGTACCCATAAGGATCGGCCTTCCCAGTTCTTTGAAATCACCGAGTTGCCTGATGATTCTCAGATTATCTTCAACCCTTTTTCCGAAGCCGATGCCAGGGTCAAGTATGATGTGTTCTTCATTAACTCCATGCTTCCGGGCGAATGCCATCCTTTCAACAAAGAATGCCTTTATTTCAGATATGACATCTTCATATTGGGGATTTTGCTGCATATCCTTCGGCGTCCCTTTTATGTGCATGATAATCGCATACATGTTGAGTTCAGCCACAGTTGCCGCCATATCCGGATCAAACATGAATCCGCTTATGTCGTTTATGATAATCATCAACAGAAATAAGTTCCGAAAAAGGTCTTGTGGATTCTCCCCCAATATCTATAATATCCGCCCCGTCTTCAATCATTTGCAGGGCATATGTCATGGCATCTTCTATTGTGAAATATCTCCCCCCATCATAGAAGGAATCCGGGGTAATATTCAAAATCCCCATTATGAGAGGACTTCCGTTACACTGTATCTCCCTGACCATGTATGCTTTCCTTGATTATTACGTCCAGTTCCTGTCCGTCAAGGGCTTCCTTTTCTAAAAGGTTGTTGGCAATGTTATTCAAGGCGACAATATTTTTAACAAGCATCCCCTTTGCCCTCTCATGACAATTGTTAATAATCCTCCTCAGCTCTTCGTCTATTTCCTGTGCAGTATTTTCACTGAAGTCTCTGTGACGGCCGATCTCTTTACCGAGAAAAATGTGCTCCTCTTCCTTCCCGTAACTTAATGGTCCGAGCTTTTCACTCATACCCCATTCGCATACCATCTTTCTTGCTATCTTCGTTGCACGCTCTATGTCATTCCCTGCGCCTGTCGTAGAATGATTGAGAACAATCTCCTCCGCTACCCTTCCGCCAAGCAGGATCGTAATATTATCGAGCAGATATTCCTTTGAGTATGTATGCCTTTCGTCTATGGGCAACTGCTGTGTGAGACCCAGCGCTCTGCCCCTTGGAATAATCGTTACTTTGTGTATAGGATCTGAGTTCGGGATCATCTTTGCTACAAGGGCATGTCCAGCCTCATGAAATGCAGTGTTTCTCCTCTCCTGTAAAGGTATTATCATGCTTCTTCTTTCAACGCCCATGAGCACTTTATCTTTTGCATGTTCAAAATCATCCATTTCTATGTCTTTCTTATTTTTCCGTGCAGCAACAAGGGCAGCTTCATTCACGAGATTTTCAAGGTCGGCCCCGGTAAAACCCGGTGTTCCCCTTGCGATAATGGAAAGGTCAACATTGGCGGCGAGTACAGTCTTCCGCGAATGCACTTTAAGGATCGCCTCTCTTCCCTTAACATCGGGGATGGATACGACAATCTGTCTGTCAAACCTTCCGGGCCTCAAAAGTGCGGGGTCAAGTACATCAGGTCTGTTTGTTGCAGACATTACGATTACCCCTTCATTCGATTCAAAACCATCCATCTCCACAAGGAGCTGGTTCAATGTCTGCTCCCTTTCATCGTGTCCCCCGCCAAGACCAGCGCCCCTGTGTCTGCCGACTGCATCTATCTCATCAATGAATATGATACAGGGTGCATTCTTTTTTCCTTGATTAAATAGATCGCGCACACGTGAGGCGCCAACGCCGACAAACATCTCGACAAAATCAGAACCGCTTATGCTGAAAAACGGCACATTTGCCTCTCCTGCTATTGCCCTTGCAAGGAGTGTCTTTCCGGTGCCGGGAGAGCCGACAAGCAACACACCTTTGGGGATCCGCCCGCCGAGTTTTGTAAATTTTTTAGGATCAACCAGAAATTCTATGATCTCCTGAAGTTCTTCCTTTGCTTCTTCTACCCCTGCAACATCCTGAAACGTTACCTTATTTCCTTTATTTGTAAACAACCTTGCCTTGCTTTTGCCAAAGGCCATTGCCTTGCCGCCGCCGGCCTGCATCTGTCTCATAAAAAAGATCCAGACGCCTATGAGCAGGAGCATGGGGAACCAGGATATTAATATATTCTGCCACATGCCTGATTCCTCATCCGGTTTTGCATTGATTTTGACGCTGTGTTGTCTCAGGATTTTTACAAGTTCAGGGTCATCAGGGGCATAACTTTTAAACTCTTTTCCATCCTTATAAGTACCGAGAATGTTCTTTCCCTGAATTGTCACGGAAATGATGTTGTTTGACTGGACAGCTTCTACAAAGTCACTGAAGATGACCGTATCGTAGGCCTTTTTTGGTTTATAATAGATATTAAAAATAAAAAGCCCCAGCAGCACGATAAATAACCATATAAAAATATTTTTATTCACAGGATTCATGTTCACATTTTTCGACATGCATTTTTTTAACATAAAACCCCTATACTATCAATCAATTTAACGATTATTTGAGGGATAATGAAGTTTTGCTTGACTTAA
Organism: Pseudomonadota bacterium; assembly: GCA_026388255.1. Taxonomy (NCBI): domain Bacteria; kingdom Pseudomonadati; phylum Pseudomonadota; species Pseudomonadota bacterium. The sequence continues at coordinate 59,760 of JAPLKC010000084.1, forward strand.
ACAGCTTAATATATTAATTTAGACAAATTCTTTGCAGGATAATAACTATGAAAACATTTTTTCCAAAAACTGATGAGATTTTAAGAAACTGGTATCTGGTAAATGCAGAAGACCTTACTTTGGGCAGACTTGCAGTAAAGCTGGCAACAATCCTCAGAGGGAAAGACAAACCAAACTTTACTCCGCACACGGACACAGGCGATTTTATCGTTGTCATAAATGCAGAAAAAGTCAAGCTCACAGGGAATAAGTTGTCTCAAAAAATGTACGCAAGACACAGCGGTTACCCGGGTGGTTTGAAGGTTGTAAATGCAAGGACAATGCTGAGCAAGAAGCCTGAAGATGTTATAACCCTGGCCGTAAAAGGCATGCTCCCGAAAAACATTCTCGGAAGACAGATGCTGAAAAAGCTGAAGGTTTACAAGGGTAATGTGCATCCCCACAAAGCTCAGATGCCAAAGGAATTAGAATTAAAGGAGGTAAAAGGTGCCTGAAAAAAGGTACTACGCTACCGGCAAAAGAAAGACCGCTGTTGCAAGAGTGTGGTTGAAACAAGGTGCAGGCAACTTTATCATAAACGGGAGAACAATTGATAACTATTTTCCCGTTGAAGGTCTGAGGATCATGGTAAATAAACCATTGGTGATAACAGGCCATATCGGGAAATTCGATGTTGTTGCAAATATATACGGCGGAGGTATCCCTGCTCAGGCTTGGGCTTTAGGCCATGGAATTGCAAAGGCCTTGCTGGAATTCAACAGCAATCTTAGAGCGACCCTGAAGAAACAGGGGCTCATCACAAGAGACCCAAGGGCAAAAGAGAGAAAGAAGTACGGTAAAAAGGCAGCAAGGGCAAGCTTCCAATTCTCGAAGAGATAATAATCTTCCATGTTGAAAGTCGGTATTATAGGCGCCACTGGATATACAGGGGCAACTCTTATATCACTGCTTCTGACCCACCCTGATGTAAAAATTTCGCTTATTACCTCAAATACGTACAAAGGGGAAAAACTATCCGATGTTTTCCCTGTCTTTAAAGGGGTGTTTGAGGAAACACTCGTTTCCACCAATGAAGATCATCGCGGCACATGCGATGTCTATTTTCTGGGTCTGCCCCATGGTACATCCATGGAGACTGCAGCACGCCTTTACGACGACAAAGCTGTTATTATTGACTTGAGCGCTGATTTCAGATTTGAAGATGTCGATATCTATGAAAGCGCATATGTGAAACATACTGCAAAAGAACTCATCCAACGGGCTGTCTTCGGCCTTCCTGAGATTTACCGGGATAAAATAAAGGGCGCTAAAATCATTGGCAACCCCGGTTGTTATCCGACTTCTGCCATCCTTGCGCTTTACCCCCTTTTAAAAAGAGGCCTGCTGACCGGTGACATTTTTATTGACTCAAAGTCGGGTGTGAGCGGAGCCGGCAGAGACACAAAACCCGGTAGCCTTTTTTGCGAGGTATCGGAAGGCTTCAGGGCTTATAACTTAGGAACACATCGTCATGAGCCGGAGATACAGAAGGAAGTAAGCAAGTTTCAGCCATTAAAAGTCATGTTTACACCGCACCTCCTGCCGATGAACAGGGGCATTCTTTCAACAACATACAGCAGGCTTAAAATGCCTGCGACAACAAAAGATATATTGGAACTATATAGGGAAACATACGAGAGAGAGCCTTTCATGCGTATCATGGATGAAGGGCAATATCCGGATACACGTTTTACCAGATATTCAAACTACTGCGACATAGGACTCAAGGCCTTTGATGACGGAAGAATTGTCATTATCTCCACAATAGACAATCTTATTAAAGGGGCATCAGGCCAGGCAGTCCAGAACATGAATATTGCTCTTGGTATAGACGAAGCCACTGCACTGAGGGGTATCCCCCAGTATCCATAGTCGTTGACCACAAAAAATATCAAGTTGATAATCGGAAGGAAATATTTCCCGCGATGCATCTATGTATTTTTCTCCAATAGCTGATGTTTTGATTTCAAGACTTTACAAATAAATTTATTTCTGAGATACTGTTTGTATACTTCTTTTTAGAAGGGATGATTGTATGGTTTCAAAAAAGATTAAAACAGGTAGGGAGACCATGTCTGATAAGCTGGATGTGATTATCGTAGATGATGACACGAATGTATGTAGTGTCATCAAGGAAATTGTAGAAAGATTTTATACCTGGGGTGATGTTATTGCCTTTACGGATAGCGATGAGGCAATCGCCTATTGTCGAAATATGAAGGCAGGGGTTGCGATATTCATACTGGATGTCTTTATGGGACATGAGACCGGATTCGGTTTCCTGGATGAGATTATCGATAAGTTTCCCATGGCATATGAGGACACCATTATCATGACCGGGAATGCCAGCAACGATGTGGTAAATATGTGCGTTGCATCCGATATAACCTATCTCATAGAAAAACCCATAAAGGCCTATACCTTGCAACTGGCAATCAGGGCAATTATTGCAAAATATCTGCGATTCGCTAAGAGACTTCTTCAGGACCCTGCATTAGCCGAAAGTATTGCAGGATTTTGATACCACAAAGCATTGCGGGAACCTGTAGTAACTATATTTCAAAGCTCCCGGATGACCCATTGGGTTTCGGATAATTGCCTTTTTAAAGGTCGAACACATACCAATCTCCTCAATATGTAATCAGCAAAAATAGTGCCATATAACATACTGCGGCGGGGGATGCTCTGTAAAACATTGCTGGTTGGACGAACTCAAGTGAAGTTATATATCAGTAGTATCATGAATTTACCTTCGGAAATACGTAGCTTTCTAAGTTATGTTTACAGGTAAATAAGGCTTTTTGACATGCTAAAGACAGAATCTTGACGTAAGATTAGAATTTTTATCCATACCATGTTATCCGGTAGGGACATCCTGAATAATTTAATTCAAAATTTTATATCATCATGCATTACATAGAAGGTTCAAATATAGAATTAATTACTAACCGGCGACAAAGATATTGAAGTGTTTCTGTACAGGTGCTGTTATTTCATTCTTTAAAATCCGAGAATCTTGTGACAAGTCATGCAGAACTGAGGTGGGTGCTGTTTTTTGGTAAAGCAGTCCCTGAAGTCAGTGTATTCTTTTTTGTTCCATATTGATTCAAAAGGTTCACGAAAAATATTACCAAAACTTACCTTTTCTGCAATGCACTCTTTATCACAGAATATCTTTTTGAATTTTCCGGGTACAGGCGGGTAAAGATACACACAAGGCGACACATTGCCTTCAACAGATATATAAAGATTTTTAAGAGGATTTTCGCTGCATACTGTTGTTTTGCAAGGAGTAAGATTGGGTATAGTAAGCCTGATATTCAACTGTCCGGCTCTTTTCATAACTTTTTTCAGTAATTCCTTATAGGGTTTCTCGTTTTTACAGGTAAAAACTTTTTTCTGGTTTTGAAATGAATTTGAAATCTGGATTATATTTAAAAGAATAATTTCTTGAATGCCCATTTCTTCAGCAAGATCTATAAGAACCGGCAACTCACCGATATTTTCTTTCAGCATCAGATAAACTATGTGTAATGCCGGCTTGCGGGAAAAATTATTTTTGTCGGCCAGCTTCCCTAAAAACTTAATCGAGTTAATCAATGTATGAAAATCAGAATTTACCCTTATGGCATTGTGTGTTTGAGGGGTAGCCCCCGACAGTGAAAATCCGATAAAGTCTATTTCTGCGCTTATAAGCTTTGCAGCATATTCATCAGTGAGACCCATACCGCTTGTGACAAATCCCGCCCTTGCACCTTCCTGTTTTACAAGACGTATACACTCTATTAAATCTTTATGAAGCAATGATTCCCCCCATCTTTCAAGCACTACGTTTTCCACATCTTTTAAATAAGGGAGAATCTTTTTGAAGTCATCAATATTCATGTCCCTGTGATGATCAATTTTATACTCTTCTTTTATACACATTGTGCATAGCAGAGAGCATCGCGTTGTAAGCTCAATCTGCCATGCTGAAAATTTCTGTTTTTCCCCTTGATTAAGAAGTGTCTGTAAGATGTCCATGTTTATCGTAACCTTCTTAAGTACTTCAGCTTTTCACATTTTAGCATAAGCGCAGATAATTTAAGCAATGTAATTTTTGAACGGTTTTTATACGTGATGGGGGGCTGCAAAAATATTGTCTGCCGGAGTTCCCCCGGTCCCGGATTCACCTTGACAACATACCAGAGTTGCAGGACAATATAAATAAGGAAAAATCAGAGCACGCAGCATCAGGGGCAAACCAAACTCACAGCAGAGCAGAGAGAGGGCAGGGGAAGGTCATTGAATTATTGGAGAATGTGCCCTTAATCGAAATAAATTATGAAAGAAATTAAGCCGATACCCTATAGACATAAGCCCAAGGGTTTAACTATTCTTTATGAAGACCAGGATATTATTATCATCGATAAAAGCTCAGGCCTGTTAACCGTAAAGGCAAATTATGAGAAACAAAAAACAGCTCATCAGATCTTAATCGACTATGTACGCAGGGGCAACGTCAGGTCAACAAAACAACTTTTCGTAGTACATAGGCTGGATCGCGACACTTCCGGTGTTCTCGTATTTGCCAAAAGTTATGAAGCCAAAGAAAATCTCAAACAACAATGGAAAAGTGTCGAGAAGAAATATCTGGCAGTTGTTCATGGGATATTAACTGAAAAAAGCGGGACGATCACTTCTTATTTAGCTGAAAATGATGATTATGAAGTTTCTTCGGTGCAGGATTCTGAAAAAGGAAAATTAGCAAAAACCCGTTATAAGGTTATAAAAGAATCAAAAAGATTCAGTTTGCTTGAAATTGAGTTATTAACAGGCAAAAAGAATCAGATCCGTGTCCATTTTTTTGAGAAGGGGCATCCGATAGTTAACGATGATAAATACAGTTATAAAAACAAGGTTGAAGGCCGTTTAGCTCTTCATTCACAATATTTATCTTTTAATCACCCATACAGCGGCAAAAGATTAACCTTTGAAGCAAAAGCCCCTGTTTATTTTGATACCTTTTTTGATAACCCATAAAAATTGATGCACTCGTAAAAAGTCAAAAAACCGTCACTCCCGTGAATACCCTGAAGGGTACAAGCACGGGAGTCCAGAACACATTGAAATAACTGGATTCCCACTTTCGCGGGAATGACAAAGCGACAGAAATACGACTTTTTACGAGTTCATCAAAATTTGATAACCCATAAAAAACAGATCAGGAAGATCAGGGAAAAGCCCGGTATGTGCTGTAAATGGATACGGAAGTTTAGTGCTACCATCTACATAATTTTCACATTGCCGGACAGAATGTATGGTATGATCAAAACTGGCTGATAGAAAGTCGGAAATAAGGAGTTTGTACTCATGAAAGAGTCTAAAGACAAAGAGGAACTTTACAACGAAGCGCGGATTTTACACAAATCTCTTGATGAGAAGTTGCAAATGCTACAGACAAAGCCCTACCTGACAGAAGATGAGGAACTGGAGATAAAACTCCTCAAGAAGAAAAAACTTTATTTCAAAGACATCATGGAAAAAATGAAGGAAGAACTGAAGGAAAAATAAACACAAAATATCTAATCCATTCTATTCGAACAGTTTTTAGATGATCCTTTTCCTGCCTTTTTATTCTCCTATAATCTTGACGAGGACCCGTTTTTTCCGCCTTCCGTCAAACTCGCCATAAAAAATCTGTTCCCAGGGTCCGAAATCTAATTTTCCTTTAGTGACGGCTACAACTACCTCTCTTCCCATTACCGACCGCTTAAGGTGGGCATCGGCATTATCTTCACCAACGTTATGCCGGTACCGGGAGACCGGCTCATGTGGAGCCAACCCTTCAAGCCAGTGATCAAGGTCATGATGGAGGCCGGATTCGTCGTCATTAATGAAAACAGAGGCTGTAATATGCATTGCATTTACGAGTATGAGTCCTTCGGTTATCCCGCTTTCCCTGATGCACTCCTCTGCCTGCCCTGTAATATTTATGAAGCCCCGTCTTTCCGGAATATTAAACCACAATTCTTTTCTGTAACTTTTCAATGCTTACCCCCTTATTGATGCAATTACTTGAGAGGACCAGTCGTCCTTTACGATTCTCATAATTTTCTTTGCATGTTCACTGTAAAGCTGAATGCCTTCCCAATTCGGTTTCCCCATAATCTTCTGCATGAGAAGGCCGTCTGTGCCGAACCATCCGGGCAGCACACCTCCGAGGAAATAGCCCCTCGTCCTGAGGTATTCCACAATGCTGCCGACCCATGGCCAGGAGAGTTTGAGCCAGACCTGAATAACAACGATGCCCTGATCCGGCATATCATTTGTCTGTTCGTTGAATACTGCCGGGAAATCATCGCCAGCTTCATGAACTGTCAGTCGCGCCACCTTTGCAAAGTCAAAAACCTGCTTTTTAATTTCTGTGGACAATCCCTTCCCCGGTTCCTCTATGGAGATATTGAATGTCCGCTCGTCGTTCATGTGAGTATATATATACTTCAGCGCATCTTCATACACGGGCGGCACATAAACAATTTGAGGTCTGGAACGACAGTTCCTGAACATAAGCAGACATGCAACCCTTCCTGATGCGCTTAGCTCTTTTGCGTATGCCTCGGCAGGCATAAGGTCAACTTCAAGGGCAGTGGTAATGTTTGCAAAGACCTGCCATGACTTCTGCATATAGACGTTATTACAGACAGCCTCCCCGAAAACAGCATCAATATCCATCCCGGGAGCTATAACTTCACAAACATATTGGTTTATTTTATTAATAATATTGTTTTTCCGGTATGCAGGCAACACCAGGCCCTGGCCGGCCTCATAGACCAGCGGGTTCGGACAGGAGCGGTAAAGGGCCTCGTATGCCGCCAGATCGCCCTTTGATGTCCGTGCAACAACAGGTATATTCTCAAGGGTATTAAAGGCATTGATAAGCTGATCCGGATCATATACAAGTTTTACCGGATATCCATTGCCGTAGACTGCCCTGAAAAGCCTTGCCACACCGGGGGCGTCTTCAGGCCGGAAGGTATCGATCACAAAGGACTGACCCGGTTCTATCGCCTCCGTTTGAAGTTCCTCTTGTGTCATAAAGGCCTCCTTTTTATGATTGTATGCATGAGCACGGCGGCAAATATACTCAGTATGCCGCAGAGGTAGAAAATGCTATTGTAACCCCAGCGGCCTATCAAAACTCCCCCGAGAAAAGGCCCGATAAAAAATCCGCCCTGCATCATCACAAGGGAGAGATTGAGATTAGTCCCTCTGAACCGGGGAGGGGAAAAATCAAACATCAAGGCATTAAGGAGAGGCATTACTATGCCCCATCCGAGGCCGATGAAAAAGGCAAGGATGTAGAACATGCCTGTGTTTAAGATATGGGCAACCAGTGTATAACAGAGTGCAAGTCCGGCCATGCAGAGTGCAGTAAGGGTTGCCTTATTCAGCCTGTCAAAAAAAGTTCCGCCTATGAGCCTGATGCCGATCATAACAGCAGTTGCAATGGTGAAAAAATAACCGGGGTTTTCTATGCCTTTCGTGTGACTATATTCTTTTATGAAAAAAAAGATGATCGTATATGTGCTGTATAATAAAAGATTGACAGCAAATAGAACAGCTATGCCTTTATCTTTTAGGTTGTCAAATAGCCCCTGTATGTTGATGCCCTGTTGATTGCAGGAGCGGTCCTGCCCGACAGGCTGAGAAGGTTTAATCTGAGATACCAGCGATAAAGAAAGGACCATAAGAAGCGCACTGTACATCAGGGTTGCCTGAAAATCTGCCGGTGTTTTATTTGTTGCCGTGAGAATGGGCGGTACTATTGAGTAAGGGACGAGCCTTACAATAGATACGAGCCCGAATGCCTGTCCGCTTTTTTCTGAAGGTATATAATTAACCAGCATTGCCATTATGGTAGACATTAGGCATACAAAAGCAGCGCCGTGCAGTATGCGAACGACAATGAGCGACGGAAGGCTCAATGCAAATTTGTAGGAAAACAACATGACAGCCATTCCGGATATGCTGATCAAGAGCCATTTTCTGGCGTTATTAATGTTCAGGTATACGGAAAGAAAAGGCTGGAGCACAAAACTTGCCAGAGAATCTGCGCCCATGAGAAATCCGAACCACGCAAAAGCAATGCCCAATGACTGAAGATAGTGCTGGAATTGAAAAAAGACGGCCATAATAGCGGCAGCTAAGAAAAAGATGCTGTTAAGGATCAGAAACTCTTTTTTAAACATATTTTCAGACTGTGCCATTATTTACCCAAGCAGGCGGAAAACGAGATTCCCTGCCACAGCCCGTCTGTACGCTGCACTTGCCCGTATGTCGTCAATGGGGGAGACCGTGTCTTTAATAATTGGTATCAAAGCTTTAAGCGTATTTTCGGATAAAGGTTTCCCTGTTAGCGCCGCTTCGACATCCGCAGATGTTACTATGGCAGGGCCGACGCTTCCCCAGGCAAGCCTCGCCTTTTCTATAATCCCGGTTTGTGTAGTCTTTATAAGAACTGCAAGGCTTGCAATTGATATGGCAAGGGAGCGCCGCTGCCCCACCTTTTCAAAGTGATGAATGTTATAGTCACTATAGTCACCATCTCTTTGCAGCCATACGCCGTAGAGTATTTCACCTTTTTTCAGGTTTGTTTTTCCAGGGCCGACAATAAAATCATTAATCGGCATACGTCTCGATTTATCCCTGGAGCGTATTTCCACTTCTGCATCCAGTACATATAACGGCGGCAGTGTATCGCCTGCCGGGGAAGCTGTGCAGATATTGCCGCCTACAGTGCCCATATTTCTTATCGGAGGCGAACCCAATGTTTTTAATGCCTTTATAAGTACGGGAAACCGATGCTGGATAAGGGGGTTGAACAGCAGTTGACTATGTGTGCAGCAGGCACCGATAAATACATGACCTGCGCTCTCATATATAACCTTAATCTCTTCTATCCGCTCCAGACAAATAAGAGCAGCATCATGCAATACATGAGCAGCCCTTAATTTTACAAGGAGGTCTGTGCCGCCGGCATAAAGTGTTGTGTCAGGTCGATTTTCGAGTATACACCATGCTTCATTTAGGGTTTCGGGTACAAAGGTTGTTGCCGAGGCTTGGCACTTGCCCTTTTCTACTTCAAACGGTTTAAACGGCTCGAACGGTTTAAAAGGTTCATTTGGAGTCCCCTGCACCTGCAAGCAGGTATCAGGCATAACATGTGTGCTAAATATATCCTGTACCCCGGCCTGTCCTTGGGCATTTATTTTGCGTGCTGCCCCTTCTACGGCTTCCACAATCTTCTGATAACCGGTACAGCGGCACAAGTTACCACTCAAGGCCTCCTGTATTTCTGTCCTGTCAGGTTCGGAGTTTGTCGTGAGAAGACTTGCTGCTGCCATAACCATGCCGGGGGTACAAAATCCACACTGTACAGCGCCGTATTCTATGAATGCCTCCTGCAGGGGGTGCATCTTTCCTTTTGTTGCCAGTCCTTCGACGGTTGTTATACACCGACCCTCAAGCTGGGGTGCAAGCATGAGACAGGCGAGCCTGCTTTTCCCGTCCACAAGGATCGTACAGGCCCCGCAATCCCCTGCGCCGCAGCCCTCCTTTGTGCCTGTCATGTGCATGTCTTCACGCAGAATATCTATCACCCTTGTCCTTGGGCCTGCCTCGATTTCAACGCATCTGTTGTTGAGGATGAAAGCGATCTTCAATGGGGACACCTGTTGTTTTTATTATCAATCAGCATGGTCAGCATCTTTTCACCTGTAAAGGGTGCACTGAAGGCTCTTATCCTGCATCCGTCCGCTATGGCATTTGCTATCACAGGCACGGCCCCGCTCATAGCAATCTCGCCGACACCCTTCATGCCGAAAGGCCCTGATTCTTCTTCTATTTCCACAGGGATGGATATGATTTCAGGCACATCCATCGACGTGGGAATAGTGTATGTTGCAAGGTTTTCAGTCATAATCCGTCCGTCCCGGATTTGAAAGGCCTCTGTCAGTGCATAACCGATGCCCTGGGCTACCGAGCCCTGAATCTGCTGCTCGTAGGCCTGGGGATTCAGGACCTTGCCCGCATCCGTAACTGCAAGATATTTCTTTACCTCAATGATGCCGGTCAATGTATCGACCTCCACGTATGCAAGATGCGCTCCGTAGGAATATATTAAATGGGGGCCCATATAAATGATGTCGAGTTTTTCCTGGGCTGTGGGCATCCTGAAATAGTCTGTGCAAACCCGTTCCGAATCATCAAAAAGACGTGCTATATCGATAAGAGGGATTTTCCTTCCTGATGGAGTGTGTTTTATGAAGCCCGGCTCAAGAGTAAAGTCATCTGTCGTTGACCCTTCAACGAAGGTCGGTGCCTTGTCTAATATGCGCACGCTTAAGGCGCGCGCCGCTCCTATAAGGGCATTACCGTATGTATAGGTGGTGCGGCTTGCCGAAGAGGAGCCGCAAGGCAATGTAAGTGCCGTATCCGGCAGGACCAGCTCCATCATGGACGCGTCCTGTCTCAGGATGTGACCTGCAATTTGTACGTAGGTGCTTGCGTTGCCCTGTCCCATATCTACTACGCCTGCATAAACTCTTATCTTGCCCTTATCGGTAATCTCAATCTTCGCAAATGCCTGATCCGGTACAATCGGCGGATAACCCATGGCATGGCCCATACAGGCAATGCCTACACCCCTTATTTTATGAAGCCCGGCGTTTTTCTTCCATTGATCCTTATCCTGCCACAGAGGGTGATCTGAGATTGTTTCCAGACACTGCGCCGCCCCCACGGAATGTGTAAGGGTAACGCCAAGGCTGTTTTTGTCGCCTCTTCGCACAACATTTTTAAGGCGCAGATCAAGGGGGTCCATACCGAGTTTCCCGGCCAGCATATCCATCATCTGTTCCATGGCTGCTGTTACCTGGGGCACGCCGAATCCGCGGAAAGGCCCGCCGACAGGATTATTGGTATATACGCACCAGCCTTTAATGCTTACATTGGGTATACGGTAGGCTGAGCCTGCGTGTTCTACCCCGAGGGTCATAATCTCCCCTCCGAGGGATGCATAGCCGCCGCCGTTGTAGTAAAGCCTGCATTCAAGCGCCTGGAGTTCGCCGTCAATATTTGCGCCAAGCCTGTAATACATCCGTGTTGAAAGGCGTTTTACACCAGCCAGAAAACTTTCTTCCCTATCCCACCACATCTTTACCGGCCTGCCTTGCGAATGAAGCACGGCAAGACCCAGAAGACACTGCACGGTAATGCCGTCCTTTCCGCCAAAGGCGCCGCCGAGATAGGGCGCTATTACCCGTATCTTTTCCATATCGATGCCGAGAACAGGGGCGATTTCAAAACAATCGCGGAAAGGCGTCTGAGTTGAGGCGACAATGACGATTCCCCCGTCTGTCTTCTGATATGCCCAGCCTGCTTCTGTTTCAAGATAGGCATGTTCCTGAATGGGCATGTCGAAAAAGCCTTCAACTGCCGCATAGCATCCCTGCAGGGCATCGGCCCCGATCCCGGTTACTACTGATACGGTCCTTATCACATTCCCTTCCGGGTTGTCCTCGTGCACCCTGGGGGCATTGTTGTCAAGAGCTTCCTCTACGTCAAATATCCCCGGCAATAACTCATAATCAAAAGAGATGTTTTGAATGGCCTGTGTCAGGGCCTCTTTATTCTCTGCCAGTATCAGCGCCAAAGGTTCACCGCAATGGCATATTTTTGTATCTGCAAGTACAGGCTGGTCTTTACGGATTACCCCGATTCTGTTTATGCCGGGAATATCCCTGTAGGTCATGACAGCAACCACGCCAGGGACGCTTTGCGCCTTTTGAGTATGGATATTTTTCAGCAACGCATGGGGTATGCCGGCCCTTTTTAGACCGGCCCAAAGGAATGTTTCTCCGTAGTAGTCGGCAGCATATTTTTCCTCACCAGTTACCTTGGTATAGGCATCTGCTCTTGGTGTTGTTTTGCCGACCCGAAGACATTCCTGCTTATGTGCCATAGCGTCAATCGGATGAAAGGGTATGTTTCAGGGCTGCAACAAAGGCTTCCATGGCTTCGTGTTTTCCTATGCTGACGCGTATCCAGTTCGGGAACCTGAAGCCTGTCATGCTGCGGATCATAACACCCTGCGACATAAACTTCCGGTACGCAAGGGTATCGCTCACAGGCAACTTAATCATTATGAAGCACCCCTCTCCGGATTGAACCTGAAGGCGCAAGAGCTCCAGCTCTTCTCTTAGATAGGCCTTTTCCAGTCTTATAAGGTCACGGGTAGCCTGTACGTGATTATTATCATCAACTGCCGCCAGGGCGGCATCCTGAGCCACTGTATTCACTGAATAAACCACGCATGTGCGCCGTATAACATCCACAACTTCCATGTTTCCCACGAGATAACCGATGCGTAACCCTGCGAGACCATACATCTTTGAAAAGGTTCGGAACACCACAAGGTTCGGATATTCTTCAAGGAGTTTTATCCCATCAGGGAAATCTGGGTTTTCGACAAATTCGCAATACGCCTCATCAATCACCACAATCTGACGGCCGCCTATCACATCCAGAAAACGGCGGAGCTTTGCCGCGTTCCAGTAAGTACCGGTAGGGTTGTTAGGATTACAGACAAAAAGTATCTTTGTGCGTGCGTCAATCCCTTCTAGCATACCATTATCGTCAAATCCGAAATCTTTTAGAGGCACAAGCCTTGCTTCAAAACCGGAGAATGTAGCTACCCATTCGTAGACGGCGAAGGTCTTATCGGCAGTTATAATATTATCGCCTTCCTGGCAGAAAGCTTTTATGACAAAGGCGATGACCTCGTTAGCCCCATTGCCGAATAGAAACTGGTCAGGATCAAGGCTGTACTTTTCCGCAAGCCTTTTCCTCATGTAATAAGAATCACCGCTGGGATACAGGCCGGACTTGGGAGGCCAGAAACGTCTGATAATATCCTGAGAAGCAGCCGGCGGCCCCAGGGGGTTTTCATTATTGTTCAGGCGATACAGATGGTCGCACCCATAGAGCTTCATCAGTTCCTGATCGGGTTTACTCGGGATATAGGGCTCAAACCCTTTGATGTATGCAGGGACAAGGTTGTTTAACGGAACATCAAACATGGGTCTTTATGCCACCTGTATGCTGGAAGACGACTATATCTCCCATGCCTGCATAAGGAAGAATCATTTTTGGTACAAAGTTTTGTTCCATCAATGCAGGTGATAGATTTGCCTGCCATGGACGGGCAAGATCGATCTCAAAAAGGATGTTAAGAATGCCTTCGGCTTTGAATATTTGTACATGCCGGTCAAGGATATCCGGAAAGTCTGTGCCGTCCCAGATGGCGTGCATGCTCACAAGATGCTGAGGCCTGTTAAACCTGGGGGAAATCACTGAATGATCCGGGCGTTCTTCGCCTGCATAGCTGGTTGGTATAATGTTACGGGCAAAAACAAGACGTCTGTATTCTGCCTCCAGAAACGGCAGAAGATCGGGATGCGCCCATACCTGTACACCCAAATCTTCTTTATGGTGCCGGTAGTAAAATGGCCATTGATACTTATTGTCGTCGGGCAGAAAACAATCCAGCGATCCCAATAATTCGAAATAACCTTTCGGCAATTCTGGTGTTGCAAATATATCAATCAGACAGACTGCATCGGTTTTTGCAACAGCCATGAGAAAATGATCAACCAGGCCCTCTGCCATACAGTATTCCGGGGGCTGGTTAAAAAGATAGGGCCCGAAAATCTCTATCATTTTCGCGCTAGTCTTGCGCCACACAATGCCGCCCGCCACTTCTCCTTTGCCGTCGGATGCAATAAGGACATGATAGTGGCCACTTGCAACCATATCCACTATCTTGCCGGGGCACATGAAGTCAACAGGGAAAAGGTGGCTTGGGTAATGTAAAATGGTATGAAAGGCAAAAAGCTTAAGTGTCTCGCTGTCAGGGACAACGATGTTGTAGTTTGCAAGCGGTTTCACAGCAACGGTTGCCTGTTTACCTGCCTCCGGGTAAGATTTTTCCTTCAAGAGCCCGATGCCGAGGCCTTCTCTCGCATCATGGAGCATATAGAACCTCTCAACAGACCTTGAGGCAATGATAAGGCCCATCTGCTTCAGGTCTGCCTCAGAATCAAGGGATATTTTTGCAGTGAGATTAAAGGCATGGGGGTCAAAATTCCGGGCATCGAAAAGGAACCTTATACCCGTATAATAGACGCCGTTTTCCGCCTCTACAGTAATAGTATTACCATTGTGGTCTGACTCGGAAAGATAGGCAAAAACCTCTTCACAGGCAAGCCTCAGCTTCAGCACCTCAGGAATGCCAAGCCCGAATGCCTTGGCCGATTCTTCCACAAAAGACATGGTAAGGGGGAAATATGCCATATCAAGGTATGTCTTGAGAGTAACTTTTTCAAGATGGTGCTTCAGGCAGACCTCCAATGAAACAGTATGTTATTTGAAGCAGTACATTTATACCAAGAACTGAGATTTCCGTCAATGGCTTTAGAATCGGTACGGCAATTTTTTTTCGGACTTTAGACGGCGCAGGGGAATTGCCACGATGAATGGCATTCTGTTGACTCCTTGTCGTTATCATTGTAGTATTAAATCTTAACCCTTTATTATTTGAATTATGGAGTTTTAATATTGGAATCCATTTTACAGCATTGAATCTGGAAAATAAAAAAAGAGGAATTCATATGGAATTTATTAAATATATATTGGATTTTATTTTACATATTGATGTGCATCTTGGCGCTATAATAAAAGATTACGGTCTCTGGACATACCTGATCCTTTTCATCATAATTTTTTGTGAAACCGGACTGGTAGTTACTCCATTATTGCCGGGAGATTCTCTCTTGTTTGCGGCCGGAACATTTGCCGCTATCGGATCACTGGATGTACTCTGGTTATTCATCCTTCTTTCCGCTGCTGCAATTGCAGGTGATACTGTAAATTACTGGATAGGTTGTTTTGTCGGACCAAAGGTTTTCCATAAGGATCATGTGCGCTTCCTGAAAAAGGAATATCTTGACCGTACACATCAATTCTATGAAAAGTATGGCGGTAAAACAATTATCATAGCAAGATTTGTCCCGATTATCAGAACCTTTGCGCCTTTTGTTGCAGGTATCGGCAGCATGACATACTTGAAATTCATAAGCTATAATGTCATCGGCGGCATTGCATGGATAGCCATTTGTGTTTTTGCAGGTTATTTTTTCGGCAATCTGCACTTTGTGAGAAACAATTTCAGTCTTGTGATACTTGCTATCATTATTATATCAATAATGCCGGGAGTTGTTGAGATAGTGAAGCATAAGTATGCAAGAAGGTTATAAAGTATAGGCCGGTGTTCATTCAGGATTATGCATAAATCGCCGGGTTGTTTAAGCAGTAAAACATTTATCATGCTCCTTTTTTTAGTGTTTTTCAAAATATTTCTGTTGTGCAACTACGTATCGGCAGACGATAGGGCTATTACCTTTTATACCGAAGGCATGCAAAAATTATGCAGTTTCAAGACTGAACTTGCCGTGACACCCGAAGAACATGAAAGAGGTTTGATGTACAGGAAATCGCTTGCACCTGATGCCGGTATGTTGTTTGTTTTCAAAGAAGACAACGTGCGGTTTTTTTGGATGAAAAACACTTATGTACCCCTCGATATGGTGTTTATAAGTTCAAGGCTTGAGGTAACCGGCATATATCGATCCGCAAAGCCCCTTGATGAAGCTACCCTAACATCTTGGTCCCCGGCTATGTATGTGCTGGAAATTAATTCAGGAAAGGCTGATAAATGTAATATCAGGGTTGGTTCAAAGATAAAATTCAAAAATTATTGAAAAAAAGATTCCCATGGAGCCGTGTCTGTAGTGCTCCATACAATGTCGAATTCAAAAGCACGACACACCCACCGGGTGGGTGCCCAGGCAGGGAGCAAAATAGTGTTCCGGCCACACCACTGATTATTTTACAGCTTCCAACCTGCAGTGAGTGAATTGACATTTAAGCAATAAACAGAACTTCATTAAATCTAACGAGTTGCTGAAGTTATCAACAATTATTGTGAAAAACTTGTTTATAAGTTGTAGAAGTCAGATCGTAACTTATTGATATGTTGAACATAACAACTAAATTGATTACTCATTAGGCAAGTGAAAAACCCAATAGATACAACGCTAATCGAAAAAACAACATATCCTGAGGCATGATTTCCCATATCGGGACCCGGATAAAATTATAAATATTATTAGAGTGTTACAATAGTCTAATTTACATCGTCTGTAGCTGCTTCAATTTAATAGCTTTTTTGTATCAAATTTATTTGTTCGTGAGTAAGGATTAGATTTTCAAAAAAACGTGGATATAATTCTATCATGATTAACAGGATGATGGACATAGTAAAAAATAAAAGGTATAATCTTTGTCCTCCGTGTCCATATTTTCGACACGTCGTAGACAGTCTGGAAAAACAAAAACGCAATAATGCCGATCATCTGATTGGCAAAGAGGACAGAAGATATGTTAGAAAAAATTGAAATGAACCCTCAAAACGAGGGGGATGCAGATGAGAATATTGAAGAGGAAGAAAGCTTTGCCTTGCTATTCGAAAAAAACAGCAGGCTCCCCGGACGTCTTGAGCCCGGCCAAAAGGTTATTTCCAGGGTAGTCAGTATTTCAGGGGATTTTGTTTATGTTGACATGGACGGAAAAAGTGAAGGCGCGATAGACCTCAAGGAGTTCAAAAATGAAAAAGGGGATTATTCAATCCGGATAGGCGATGAGATTGAGGCTTTTTTTGCATCTTTCCAAAATGGTGTGAAAAGACTTACAACCATGAAACACGGTCTTTCTATACTTAGCCTCAGCGGTATCCGGGATGCTTATGATGCTAATTTGCCTGTAAGTGGAAAGGTTTCCGGTGAGCTGAAAGGAGGCTTTGAGGTATATGTCGGCGGCAAGGTGCGATGTTTCTGCCCGTTCTCTCAAATTGATCTAAAGGGAAATCATGAAAAAGAAACATATCTTGGCCAGGTATTTTCTTTTAAAGTTGTTGAGTACGAAGAAAATGGTCGCAATATTATACTTTCAAGAAGAGCCCTTTTGGAAGAAGAGCGACAGATTGAACGCGACAGGATTAAACAGACACTTGAAGTGGGGATGGAGGTTGCCGGAACAATCCGTTCTATCCAAAAATTCGGTGCCTTTATCGACCTTGGCGGCATTGATGGACTTATTCCGCTGAGTGAGATTGGATGGGGCAGAACCGAGAACACAGAAGATGTGCTGTCTGTCGGCCAGGAGGTTACAGTAAAGATTATATCCATTGACTGGGAAAAAAACCGACTTACCTTAAGCCTCAAGGCTACTCAATCAGACCCTTTTTTAAGTGCAGCAGAGAAATATCCCGTTGACAGTCTGGTTCATGGGACTATTGTGCGACTTACGCCCTTTGGCGCTTTTGTGAATCTTGAACCGGGGGTGGATGGATTAATTCATATCTCGAGGCTTGGCGCAGGAAGGCGGATTAAACACCCCAAGGAAGTTGTTGAAGAGGGTCAGGTTGTGGATGCTTATGTATATGAAGTTGACCCGAAGAATAAGAGAATATCCCTTTCCATGGAGTCAAGACAGAAATATGAAGCCGCTGTCCTGCCCAAGATTGGTGATATACTTGACGGTGTTGTTGAAAAGGTGCTGCCGTCCGGTATAATCTTAAGATTGAATGACGGGATGACAGGTTTTATACCAAACTCGGAGGTGGGTACCCTCCGCGGCACCAATCATAACAGGATGTTTCCTGTTGGAACAGGCATGCAGGTTATTGTAAAAGAAGTTGATAGTGCACGCAACAGGGTAACACTGAGTCGAAGCGGTGTGTCGGAAAAATTAGAGCAGGAAGAACTTAACCAATACATGAATAAAGTCGTCAATGATGAAAAAACCGACAACAGACTTGGCAGCCTTGGAGAACTTCTCAGGGCTGCAATGGATAAGAACAAAAAGACAGGATAATTCTTGATGCTTTATAATACATCGTTCATGCAGTTAGTAAATAACCCCGCCCACAAAAGCGGGGTTATCATTTGAAGATTAATTGAAGTTACCGGAAAATGTTAAAAACACGGGAAAGGCAGGAATAATGCTATATTGTATGGGACTGCCATCCTTTGTCTTCCTGATTACGGCAAAATGAGGAGGGATGTGAGAAATTTCAGGATTACCTTACCGCCCATGAGTATAAAATCAAGGCTTTTAATTTTCCTTGTTCCTTCGATACTTATTTTGTTCGGTATATCAATAATTGCCAATCTTAAAATTACTGAGAAAACTGTCCTTGAGCATACGGGACATGAAGCGTATTATTCCGGACTTTCTCTTGTCAATGAAATGGAAATCTATTTACAATCCTCACAAGAGATTGCCGAAGGCATGGCGCTTACACTTGAGGTTATTCCGGAGTTGGAGGATGTTTTTATTAAAAAGCTATTAAAGATTAATGTTGAACAAAATCCCTATATTTATGGGTCGACTATATCATTGTCTCCCGATGCGACCGGACTTGGAAATTATGCTCCTTATTATTATAGAAACGGAAAAGAGATCAAATATAAATCATTGAGTTCCCCGTATTACGACTACAAAAAATGGGATTGGTTCAGAATACCGATGGAGACGGGCAAAGGTTCATGGGGAGAGCCGTATTACGATGAAGGCGGTGGGAATATACATATGGTTACCTATTCTGTCCCGATTTTCAGGGCCGGCAGAAAGATAGGCGTTGCAACAGCGGATATCGGCCTTGATAATTTGATACAAAAGGTGCAATCGTTAAGAGTCGATAACTCCGGCTATGCCTTGCTTCTCAGCGATCACCATTACATTATTGCCCATCCGGACAAAAGACTTTTATTAAAGAAATTATCGCCTGACCGTACAGAAGGTTTTAAGAAAGGAGCTTTGAAAGAACTTTACGAGCTTATGAATGCAGAGGGGATAGTCTCTTCAACAATTATAGACCCTTTCACAGGTAAAGAGTCCTGGATTATTGCTATGCCCATAAAATCCGCCAAATGGACGCTTGGAATTGTTTATCCCTATAATGAAATCTTGCGTCCTGTTTTTAACGTTCAGTATGTGCTGGGGGTCTTTTCTTTAGTGATTGCAGCGCTTATGGTTATTTTAATATTGTGGATATCTGCATCGATTGCCTCCCCTGTCTCGAACCTTGTAAAACAGACAAGGCATTATGCTGAAGGCGACTTTGACTACAGACTGGACGAGGCCGGGGGTTTTAAGGAAATCCAGGAACTCTCATATGCTTTCAATATTATGGGAGAGGCAATAGACAAGAAAATTGAAGAATTACGTGATACGCAGAAAGAAATCGTTTTTCGCCTTGCCCGTGCTGCCGAATATCGTGACAATGATACCGGCATGCACATAAAACGTATGAGCCATTATTGCGCCGTATTAGGGAGGGCATTCGGATTGAATGACGAGGAATGTGATATATTGCTTCATGCAAGCTCCATGCATGATATCGGTAAAATAGGTATTGCTGACGCTATACTTCTAAAAAAAGGGAAGCTTGAACCCGATGAGTGGAGAACGATGCAAACTCACGTTCAAATTGGCGAAGTAATCCTGTCAGGCGGAAATTCAAGGTTAATTCAGATGGCACAGATTATTGCTTCGACTCACCATGAACATTGGGATGGATCGGGCTATCCGAGAGGAATTAAGGGAGAAGAAATCCCGATAACCGGCAGGATTACCTGTATCTGTGATGTTTTTGACAGCCTTACATCGGAACGTCCTTATAAAAATGCCTGGACAGTCGAAGAGGCATTGAATGAAATTAAGATAAACAGCGGTAAAATATTTGACCCTTATATGGTTGAATTGTTTATACGTATATTGCCGGATATCATTGATATTAAGGATAAGTTTATCGGATAATATTACATTTGCCTTGACTTTGTGATCGTTATTTACTATAGTTTTAGGCATTTTTGGAGGTGCATATATGGGAATTGGACTTCTCGGAAAAAAAATTGGAATGTCGCAGATATTCCTTGAAGATGGCAGTGTAGTGCCTGTTACGGTTATTAAGGCAGGTCCCTGCGTTGTAATTCAAAAGAAGACAGAGGACAAGGAAGGATATAATGCCCTCCAAGTTGGCTTTGATGAAATTACAAAGGCAAAGCTTGTTAAAAAGCCCCTGAAAGGACATTTCAGCAAAGCTAACGTATCTCCCATGTCATTTATCAGAGAATTCAGGATAAATGCAGAAGAGAGCGAAGCAAACGATCCTGGTTCGCAAATCATGATTGATATGTTTGAAAAAGGTGAGTATGTGGATGTTACGGGCACGTCAAAAGGAAAAGGTTTTGCAGGTGTAATGAAAAGGCATGGTTTTGCCGGTGCACCCGCTTCTCACGGTACACATGAATATTTCAGGCATGGCGGTTCCATCGGGCAAAATATGACCCCCGGCAGGACGATGAGGGGCATGAAGATGCCCGGGCATATGGGAAACAGAAGGGTTACCGTTCAAAATCTTAAGGTTGTGGAAGTAAGGGGCGATACGAATGTTCTTATGATTGAAGGGGCTGTCCCGGGGCCAACCAACGGATACGTGATAATCAGGAAAGCGGTAAAAAAAGCAAAACAGTTTTGATCAGAAGAGTTTTATAGCCTTGCTTCAGGGTAACTCTGTTTTAATTGAGGTTTTAGTAATTATCGCCCTGCAACTTCCGTTGCAGGGCGATAATTTTATCGGTTTCTATTGACAAGAAAGATCCCAAAATATAGATTATCTCCATGTTTACTCTATGTGTGAAGGATACATTCTCTGCTGCTCACAGGATAGAAGACTATAACGGACAGTGCGAAGCGCTGCATGGCCATAATTTCCTGGTTGAGGTGCTGTTTACAGGAGAAAATCTGGGTAAAGGCGGGATGTTGGTAGATTTTAAAATCCTGAAAAACTATTTGAAAAATATCCTGGAGACCCTTGATCATCGTTATATAAACGAAATACCTTTTTTTATGGAGAGATCGGGCTCTTCCGAGTATTTATCTATGTATATATTTAATGAATTAAAAAAACTGCTTAAAGAAAAAGAGATAACATTGAAAGAAGTAAGGGTATGGGAATCGGAGAAGACATATGCAGCATACTGCGAATAAAAACGGTATGATTGATGTTCAGAACATGTATGATTTCCGCCAGATTGAGATCGACAAGGTCGGCGTAAAGAATGTAAAATACCCGATTGTAGTGCTTGACAAGGCAAACGGTTTTCAGCATACAATTGCTACAATAGATATGTATGTTAATCTTCCACATAATTACAAAGGTACACACATGAGCAGGTTTGTCGAAATCCTGCACGAAAACAAAAGTATGATAAATATGAAAAATTTCCCCGGTATCTTAAGGGAGATGAAAGACCGGCTGAACGCGGAAGCCGCACATCTTGTAGTGAGATTCCCTTATTTTGTTAAAAAAGAGGCCCCTGTTACAAAGACCCAGGGTTATCTTGAATATCAATGTGGTTTTGTCGGGCATATGGACGGTTCCGGGGAGATGAAGGAGTTTATAGTTTCAGCCTCTGTTCCTGTGAATACGCTCTGTCCCTGTTCGCAGGAAATAAGTGAATATGGAGCTCATAACCAGAGGGGCATTGTAAAGACAGATGTCAGGTTCAGGAGGTTTTTCTGGCTGGAGGATTTGATAAATATTATTGAGAGAAGTGCAAGTAGCGATATATATTCAATACTGAAAAGGGAGGACGAAAAATTTGTAACGGAAAAGGCTTTTGCCAACCCGAAATTTGTGGAGGATGTTGTAAGGGGTATTGCCCAAATACTGGAAAACGATGGAAATTTTACATGGTTTTCCATTGAAGCGGAAAATTTTGAGAGCATCCATAACCACAGTGCCTACGCGTGTCTTGAAAGAAAAAGCAAAGGAGGGAGTATATGAGGAAGATTGTTGTAGTGTTTTTTATAGTGTTGCTGTTTTTCTCGGGGTGTACATATTTTCAGAAGCCGGTTAAAGATGAAACGCCGCAGTCCGGACAGGACGCCTTAAACCAGACTTTTTACGGGTTTCCTGATATTCCTCTGCCAACGGAGCTGAAATTTGTAAGGGAAAAGAGCTTTATATATGAAACCGCTAACCTGAGGGCAGGGGTGATGTACCTTAACGGTAATGTTGATCTGCAATCACTTGAAAATTATTTCAAGATTAATATGATTAAGAACGGCTGGAAGTTTGTCAACAGTTTCAAATTCAGAGATATAGCCCTGAACTTTGTGAAGGACGATAAAACGTGCAATATCAAGATGGTAAAAGACAGCTTTAACGCAGAAGTGGAAATATGGGTTGGTCCTGCTTCTTCCAACGATAAGGGGTCTGCGTACAAAGGAAATGATTTAAAATCGATAAATAAAGATTAATGATATCGGGGGTATCTTGAAGCTGCATATACTTGATTCCAATTTTAAATCAAGATGCAATGAACTACCCCGCTGTAACTTGCGGGGCAATCAAGGCGGCAAGAAAGAGGCGACGTAGTCGTAATACACAATACATCGAGGAGACTGATGACGAAGCCAACGAAGATAGCGCTTTGATTTAGAATTGGAATAAGATTGCCCCCGATTTTCCATCCTAATGTGGAATTTTAGAAAAATTGATTTAATAAGAGCGGTATCAGCGCAAAAATATATTGCCTTTACAGGTTCCGGCGGCAAAACGAGTCTCATGGAGTACATTGGCGGCGAATTTCTCAAGCAGGGCCGTACTGTAGCAATTACGACGACAACAAAGATTTTTGCAAAAAAGCCTTATCTATTGCTTGAAGAAAGTTCTGATGCACTATCGGGCATTCCTTTTATAAGAGTTGGTAAGAATATTAAAAACGGAAAGCTTACGGCAGTAAGGTTTGAAGATATTGAAATGCTTGGCAACGTATACGACGTTGTTCTTATTGAGGCAGACGGAGCGAAGGGTATGCCCATCAAGTTTCCGGCGAGCCATGAGCCTGTCATACCGCCTTTTTGTGAAAAAGTTATTGTTTTATGTGGACTTGATGCGTTTTACATGAGGGTTAACGAAATGGTATTCAGGTGGAAGCTCTTTTGCGAAGCAACCGGGATAACCGGTGATACCCTGATTACCCGGCAGGTTTTTCTGCGGTTTTTTGCCGGTGATGCCCTTTTAAAAGGTGTTGATATTGAAAAATGTATGATTGTTTTAAATAAATACGATGCTTTGGGCGCAAGGAAAGAAGCCACTGAAACAGGAAAGGAGATAATTGCCCAAACAGGTGTTAAGGAGTTGATAATATCGAGCATCTTATTCAAGGTTTTTTATGAAATTGAAGTCTTTAATCCGTAGCTTATAACTGATAGTTTTACCGGGAGCCACAAGCCGTAAACCATGAAGCATACGATTTAGCTTGATTTTTATGAGGAGATTCATTTAACTATCCCATATGGAAGTAGACAGCAAAAGCAAAATATTATCGCCTACCCTTGCGGACATTTACCTTGAGCAGGGCTATATCGAAAAAGCGATAGAGTTATATGAAAGGCTTTTCAAGAGGGAGCCCGAAAACGAATTTTACAGAAAACGTATCATTGCTTTAAAAAGGGAATTGAAAGAGCGTCGCAGCTTACCGGGATTTAAGAGAATTTTAAGAAAGAAGCTGTGGTAGATACATTATGAGAGAAAACAGGATCGAAAAAGTTCATAATTTAATTTACGAAAAAGATTTAGACGCATGCGTCATAAGAGGTATGGATAACATATTTTACCTCACGGGGTTCAAGGGATCCGAAGGCACCCTTGTTATTACGAAAGGCGATGTATTACTTATCACGGATTTCAGATATGTTACCTATGCAAATGAAGTAACAAAGGATGTAAAAATAGTAGAGCTTATGAGCAAGAAAAACGTGCTTTCAGAGATATGCGAGAAATATGTGATCAGGCGTATGGGATTCGATAGCTATCATACTATGTATAAAATATATAGTATGTGGAAAGATACTATCACTAACACTGAATTTATTCCTCTGGAAAATGAAATTGAGGAAATAAGACAATGCAAGGACCCTGAAGAAATTGATGCAATAATAAAAGCCGTTGATATTTCAACGAATGCATTTATAGAGGTTTTTGAAAAAATTTGCTCTGACAAAACGGAGAAAGAGATTGCCGATGAACTTGAATATACGATGAGGCGAATGGGAGCAGATTGCCCTTCTTTTGATACTATCGTGGCTTCAGGCGCAAGGGCGGCCCTTCCACATGCTGTTCCGACAAACAAGAAGATAAAGGAAGGGGAAACGATCATCATAGATTTCGGCTCATGTGTAGATGGCTATTGCAGCGATGAGACCTGTACGATATTAATAGGGCAGGTTAATGGAAAAATTAAAGAGATTTTCAAAATAGTTAATGATGCACGGGAACTTGGAATTGAAAAGGCGAGAGCCGGAATGTCTACCAAGGATCTGGATATGATTGTCAGAGGCGTTATAGATGATGCAGGCTATGGGAAATTTTTTGGGCATGGTGTAGGTCACGGCGTCGGAGTTGCCGTTCATGAAGCCCCTTCTATTAACAGCACAGGAGAAGGGATACTGGAAGAAAATATGGTGATTACAATTGAGCCGGGTATTTATTTACCTGCACTGGGTGGTGTCAGGCTTGAAGATATGCTCCTTATTACAGACAATGGAACCAAGGTGCTCACACATATCAGGAAGGATATGCTGCAAATTAGTATATAGTTAATAGTGAACAGCGAATAGCTATAAAGGCAGTGAATAAATAGTCATTAGTGAATAGTGAATATTTTTCACTAACTACTATTCACTAATGACTATTCACTGTATTAACGGGAGGTTTTAATGTTTGCTTCAACAGCAGAGTTCAGAAAAGGGTTAAGGATTCTAATGGATAATGAGCCATTTGTTATAGTTGAGTTCCAGCATGTAAAACCTGGCAAGGGAGGCGCATTTGTCAGAACACGAATAAAAAGCCTTATCAGCGGGAATGTGCTTGACAGGACTTTTCGCTCCGGAGATAAGGTTGAGTTGCCCGAACTGGAAGAAAAGGATATGCAGTTCCTCTATAAAGAGAGCGACAAATACTATTTTATGGATACGAATACCTATGATCAGTTATTCATCGATGAGGAGCAACTGGGTGATGCAAAAAATTATCTCAAAGAGGGACTGGTAATTGAAGTCCTCATATATCAGGGCAGAACAATCGGCGTGGAGATTCAGAACTTTGTAAGCCTTTTGATAACCAGTACAGAACCCGGTGCAAAAGGGGATACCGCTCAGAATGCAACAAAACCTGCATTGCTTGAGACAGGTTATACGATCCAGGTCCCGCTTTTTGTGGACGAAGGCGATGTGGTAAAGATAGATACGAGAAATGGTCAATATATAGAAAGGGTAAAATAGTTTCCGTCCGGAAAGGGTCCTTTTCCGCCCTGGCAGCGTCAATCTGTGGTTTTGCTTGTGCGACGTACATTTTGCACGCCTTCGCGCAATTCCTTGATTTTCTTACCAGAACGAAAAAATCCTCCTTTCCTATTCGGAAACATTTAGTTTCTCATCTGGAGTTTCAGGATGGAAACTGAATATATCTGAGTTTAGCAGCTCGCACGGGGAGCGAGAAGAGGTGTTGATGGAGAAATTACAAATTGTCCCGCGCTGGGTGGGATTAAACCGTACAAATTTGAAATGTCTGCCGAAGGCAGGCCGGTAAAGGAAATACATGCTGATAACGTTTGAAGGAGTAGATGGTAGCGGCAAGACAACCCAGGTAGATCTTCTGTATAATTATCTTATGGATAAAGGGTACAAAACGTTAAAAACACGGGAACCCGGAGGTACTGCCTTCGGTGAGGCTTTGAGAAAGTCTCTCTTGCAGCATGATATCCATGTGTTCCCGCTTTCAGAGCTTCTTGTGCTTATGGCCATGAGAGCCCAGCACGTGGAGGAGCTGATCGGGCCGGCTCTTCAGGATGGAAAGATCGTTATATGTGACAGGTTTACTGATGCAACGTATGCATATCAAGGGTATGGAAGGGGCATGGACCAGGGGATTATCCTGACCCTGAACAGACTTGTTACAAAAGGGATAAGACCAAACCTTACGGTACTTCTCGATTGTAAGGTTGAGGAAGGATTTAAGAGAAAGGTGGAACGAGATTTTTTGATGGATCGGTTTGAAAAAGAAGCGCTTTCTTTTCACAATAAAGTTAAAGCAGCATATGCTAAGCTTTCAGAAGAAGAGCCCGAGAGATTTTTTGTAGTCAACGGCAGCGCAGAGGTTGAAGAGGTGCAAAAAAAGATAAGGGATAAAGTAGGAAAACTTTTAAAAAGTTATGGGATTTAATGAGATTATCGGTCACGAGAAGCAGAAACAGATGTTCCTGGCTATCCTGAAAAGGGAGAGGTTGCCCCATGCTTTTTTATTTACCGGTCAGGAAGGCATAGGGAAAAAGAAGACAGCAAAGGAATTTGCAAAGCATATTCTATGTGAAAAACATAATAACTGTGGCGTATGCCGTCCTTGCATCAAGGTCGAGCGTGATATACACCCCGATGTTTTAATCATTGAAAACGAAGATACCATAGGGATAGAACAATCAAGAACAATCGGCAGGGAGGTTTATGAGTATCCTTATGAGGGCGACAAAAGAATAATCTTGATTGACAGAGCCGATGCAATGACTCATGAGGCTACAAACGCCCTTCTTAAGACCCTTGAAGAACCTCCTCTGTTCAACATTTTTTTTCTTATTACATCCTCGGAAAGGGATGTTCCTTTAACTATACGGTCACGTTGTGCAAGAGTAGGTTTCAGTCCGCTCTCGAGGGAGCGCCTGCAACAGTACTTTATAAATACTGCAAGCATGGATGAAGGGAAGGCCAAGTTGTTATCTCACGTTTCTCAGGGGAGTATCGGGTGCGGACTTTTCTGGATGGAGAAAGATCACCTTTTGTTGAGGCATAAGCTTGCGGAGTTAATTATGGGAAAAGACAGAAGCTTTATACATACGACCTTGATGTCGGAAAGGATAAGCAAAAGTCATAGAGAATTGACGATGTTTTTGTCATTCCTGCTTTCCTTTTTCAGAGACATATCTGTTATGAGTGAATACCGGGATACATCTAAGGTGATCAACAGGGATATGTTTGAACTCCTCAAAGCTGAATCCGTGGATACAAGGTGGATTGAGGCTTCGGTCAGAAGAATTCAGGAAACTTTCGGTATGTTGAGGTATAATATAAACAAGCTTCTTGCTATTGAAACGATGTTATTGGATATAATGGAGCAGAAATGAAGAGTTCTTATATAAAAATTGATATATTAACAAACGTAATCGAAATGGAAGTGCCCGAAGATGTAAAGGTTGGTGATTACCTTATCGGTGAAATTGATAAAGGTGTCTGCTTGGGTATGGTTGTATCCGAACCGCAGGAAGCAACAAAGGAAGGCCTGAAGAAGGCGACCAGAAAGGCGACTGAAAGCGAGATATCAGAGCATTTCTCTTTAAAGGAGAAAGAAAGTTATGCCTTTGATTTTTGTAAAAAGAAGATATTGGAGATGAATCTGCCGATGAAGCTGCTGTATGCGGAATATCTTTTTGGTGGCACAAAACTCCTGTACTTTTTTGTTTCTGAAAGCAGGGTAGATTTCAGGGAGTTGGTGAAGGAACTTGCGAAAGAATTCAAGATACGTATAGAGTTAAGGCAGGTTGGCGTGAGAGACGAAGCAAAAATTGTCGGCGGTCTCGGCAATTGTGGAAACGTATGCTGTTGCAGAAGATTCTTGAATGCCTTTTCAATAGTTTCGATTAAAATGGTGAAGGAGCAGAGCCTTGCATTAAACCCTGCGAAAATTTCAGGAATATGCGGAAGGCTTATGTGCTGTCTTGCTTATGAATTCGATATGTATATGACTTGCAAGAAGGATTTCCCGAAGGTAGGAAAAAAGGTAACTCTCCAGCTGGGAGAAGGTAAGGTCGTAAAACATAACACACTATGTTCCACAATAACTGTTGAGCTTAATGACGGCAAAGAGGTTACTGTGCCTCTGAGCGATATCAAGAAGCAATGATATCCGATAAGATATGCACGATGCATGACAAATGCAATGGAACTCAAGACCCTTTGTCAAGCATCATAAATATAAAAAAATAAGCGTTACGGAGCATATACATGAATAAGCATTATTATGTAACAACGCCGATCTATTACATCAATGATGTTCCCCATATCGGCCATGCATACACAACAATAGCTGCCGATGTTATGGCCCGTTATAAAAGGATATGCGGGTATGACGTCTTTTTTCTGACCGGCACTGATGAACACGGGCAGAAAGTTGAAAAGGCAGCAGAGCAGCAAGGAATCCACCCGAAAGAACTTGCCGACAGGATGGTTTCCAGGTTTACCGATCTATGGGAAGTCCTTAATATCTCCAATACCGGCTTTATCAGAACCACCGAAGAAAGGCACAGAAAGGTTGTGCAGCAGATATTCAGGAAGGCCTATGAGAGCGGAGATATATACCTTGGAGAGTATGAGGACTGGTATTGTGTGCCATGCGAGAGTTATTATACAGAATTGCAGTTGAAGGACGGGAAGTGCCCTGATTGTTTGCGACAGCCGGAAAAATTGAAGGAAGAGAGCTATTTTTTCAGGTTGTCAAAGTATGGAGAACGGCTGCTTGCGCTTATGGATGCGCATAAGGACTTTGTCATGCCTGAAATCAGGTATAACGAGGTTGCAAGCTTTGTCAAGGGTGGTTTACGGGACTTGAGTATAAGCAGAACAAGCTTTAACTGGGGCATTCCTATACCCATGGACCCCAGACACATTATCTATGTCTGGTTTGATGCGCTTACCAATTATATAACAGGCATAGGCTTTCCTGACGATATGGATACTTTCAGTAAATTCTGGCCATGTGATGCCCACCTTATGGGCAAAGATATCTTGCGGTTTCACGCCGTATACTGGCCAAGTTTTTTAATGTCTGTCAATATTGAACCGCCTAAGAAGGTGTTTGCACACGGTTGGTGGACTATAGAGGGACAGAAGATGTCCAAATCCCTTGGCAATGTTATAGATCCCCATGAGGTTGTGAAGACTTATGGAGTGGACGAATTCAGGTTCTTTATGTTTAGGGAAGTGCCCTTTGGTCTTGACGGTGATTTTTCAAAAAGTGCACTTGTCCACAGGATAAATGGAGATCTTGCCAATGATTTCGGAAATCTAACGAGTAGAAGTGTTACTATGATAGGAAAGTTTTTAAAAGGAAAGATTGAGAGACCGGAGAAGAAAGGCGGTATGGATGAGTATGTTGAAGAAAATATCGAACGACTGGTAGAAGGATATCAAAAAGATATGGAGATTTTTGCCTATCACAAGGCTCTACAGGACGTTTTTGAAATTATATCTATCTTGAATAAGTATATTGATACGGAAGCCCCATGGAAGCTTTCCAAAGAGGGCGATGCGAGGATTAAAACAGTGCTATACAACATCTGGAACGGGTTGAGAATTGCGGCGATGCTTCTATACCCGTTTATGCCCAGGAAATCTCAAACTATATGGGATGTACTTGGGATTGGCAGGGAAATCGAGAAAGCATCGTTTGAAGCAGAGAAGGTTTTTTACTTTGAGGAAGACATTTCATATATAGATAAAATTAAACCTGTTTTTCCGAGAATAGAAAGCTGATGAAGATTCCCGATTGTGGATTACTGAATCAGATGCTTATGCCTTTGGCGGATTTGAGCCTTTTTTGCGAGACCACGAAATGTAACGGGTGTAGAATATGGCCTTTGTTTCGATAAAAAAAGCGCTTGAAAATGTGTTAAAGGAATATGATATCAAAGGGGATGTAGAAGCTCACAAAATCTTCTTCCTCTGGGATGATATAGTGGGAGAGAAGACGGCGCGCCATACCAAACCTGCAAGAATAGGGAATAGCACACTATTTGTTGAAGTAGACGACCCTCTCTGGCTGACCCAGCTACGGTATATGAAGGTAGATATACTGGAGAAGATTGAAAGCAAAGTGAAGAAGGGTGTTCTGAAGGATTTGAAATTCTATCTGAGACGCAACTGATGACGGCCAAAGGATGGTATGAATATAGAAGGCAGCGGAAAAATATGAAAAAGAGTAGGATTACCTGTCAGATGCCATCCCTTACGTATCAATGGTTTATAAAATATGGCCTCTAATTGCCCGAAACTGATGGATTATTTTTTTATTAAATTATTTTTATCTATATAGCTTGACATCGGCCAAAAAATAAGTATAATTAGAACTGCTTTAAGGTTGGTTGTTCTTTGAAAACAAGATAGTAGGTCCTCGTTCAATAGATTTTGAACAAGATTTTTCAGTTTGTTTTGAGAGTTTGATCCTGGCTCAGAACGAACGCTGGCGGCGTGCCTAACACATGCAAGTCGAGCGCGAAAGTCCCCTCGGGGGCAAGTAGAGCGGCAGACGGGTGAGTAATACATAGGTAATCTACCCTCGGGAT